>JARGOW010000033.1:0-11471 GCA_029212955.1 Planctomycetota bacterium
CAGGAGGGCGCCGGGAATTACCGCGTTCCAAGCCTTTTGCATCCTGCGTGAAGGCGGTTTGCGGTTTGGTTTGGGGGGGACAAAAAAACGTCCCCCCGGTCGGTTGGAACGGGGGGACGTTTGTTGGTTGGAGGAGACCGGGTTTAGTGGTCGTGCTTGATCTCCATGACGTTTGTGACCATGAAGTCCTCGCCGATGTCGAAGCTACTGGGGGTTGGGATTCCGTAGCCGCGGGAGAGTTTTCGGAGTTCGATGGGAAAATGCCCCTCGGGTTTAAGCTCGATGACGTCAGGTGCGTTGTCGTCGTCGATTTCGGGGACGCGTACCAAGGCGATCGGGATCTCGCCGGTGGGGTTGGTGGCCAACTCGGCGATGTGTTCCTGGCAGTGCTCGCAGGACTTGCGGTAGATGATCACGTGCAGGGGAGCTGGCAGGGTTTCCAGGGAACCGGCGGGATCCGTGAATTGACCTAGCTCGATGTCGAAGATCATCTGGCCTTCCCACTCTTCCATGCGGAATTCTTTGAAGCCATCGATCACGTCCGATTCGATAGCGGCCGTAGTTTCAGTGCCGTTCGGTCCAGCGGGCGGAGCCTCAGGGGGAATCACTACTTCGATGAAATAGGTCCACGGCAAGATGAAGGCAATCACGAAGATGGGTGCAAGCGTGATGGCGCGTAGGATGGCCTTATTGGTTTTGGGCAAGGTCTTCCAGGGACGACTGGCCAGCAGCAATAGGAGCAGAACCCCGTCGATGGTCATCATGACCCAGGGCGCAATGGACACCGAGCTGCCGCCGCACCCGCAGGTTTTCGCACCGTCAGCAATCAGTTGCGAGAGCACTCCGATGAAGACCACATAGATGGCGGTTAGGAACATCCAGCCAAGTCGCGGCCAGATCAGGGCGATTGCGGCGATGCAAATTTCGGCCGCTATCGCGCCGCGAAATGTGTCGTATGTTGAAAGCGGGGAGAGCTCAAGGATGGTCTTCGGCAGGTCGTTCGGCGATCCGGTGAACAACTTGGCGAGCGCTCCCATTAACAACCAGGCCAGGCACAAAAAGATGGCGAGGCGGGCGGGGGCGGGGCTCGGGCGGGAGGGACCCGCGGGATTGAATTGGGACATGGGGGCAGTCGGGGGAGGGAGCGTTGGCTGGGCTGCTAGGAGTATGTCGGGTGGGTCGGGAATCGCTAGAGGTGACCCCGCAAACCGGTCTTGGGCGGAATGCTTGGGACCAGGAGCCGGCACCGCCCAATCAGAATCGGATGGTTTGGGCCATTCAGACCCTCCCAACCGCCACATTCTCGGGCTCGACGACTATTTGTACTCGCCGCCGTCCGAATCGTTGGCCAGGATCGCCCAAAGCAGGTCGTCACGGCCCCAAACTGGGTCGACCAGGCACACGTAGCGGGTTTCTTCGAGGGCTTCCATGGCCTGGGGTCCGATGCGCTGGGCGAAGACCTCCCGCTCGGCCGGGCCCTCCCCCGTGCCCACGAAGAGGTATTCCCGGTCCCCGTGCCGGGCGGCCGGCATGGGCTCACCGCCGGCCTCATCGAGGGCGAAATCCAATAGCCGCAATCGGGTTCCTCGCACCTGGTCGCGCAGCTCCGCCACCAGGGCGGGGGAGGCGAAGCCCACCACGAAGGCGCGCTGGCTCCAGGGCAGGCCATCGTGGCTGAGCGCGGGGCAGGTGCCGGGCTGGGAGGCCGTGGTCAGGAATCCCCGCTCGTTGGCTGCCACCAGCTCGGGTACCCAGTCGTCGGTCTCCTCGTCGATGTCCGGGGCCATCCAGCCGGGGAATGCGGGCAGATCCCCGTCCAGGAATTCGACGGCCAGGGCGCACAGGTCCTCGAACGAAGTTGCATTTGACCAGCGCTGCCACGCCTGTTCCCTGGAATCGATCCCCATGGCGGGGATTGTAGCGTGGGAATCGGGCGGGGGGGACCGCGGAGGGACCCTACAGGTTTGCAGGGTCCTGGCCGAAGAACCGGAAAGCCCACCTCTCACGGGCTCCTTCACAGAACTCCCTTAGGAATACCCTTCTCATGGCTTGGATCGACTCACTCTTCAAACGCATGGTCGAGGTTGGTGCCTCCGACCTCCACATGACCTCCACCCTGCAGCCCATGTTCCGGTTGCACGGGGACATGGTTCCCGTCGAGGGCTGCCCTGAGATCTCTGCCAAGCAGATGCAGCAGGTTTTGATGGAGATTACGCCTGCCAAGAACAAGCAGGAATTTGAGCTTTGCTGTGACACCGACTACGCCTACGAGATTCCGGGCCTGGCCCGTTTCCGTGTGAACCTGTTCACCGACAGCCGCGGCCCCGGCGCCGTCTTCCGGGTCATCCCCGAGGAAATTCTCACGGCCGAGCAGCTCAACCTGCCCAGCGCGGTCACGGATTTCTGCTTCCTGTCCAAGGGCCTTGTGCTGGTCACCGGCCCCACGGGTAGCGGTAAGTCGACCACCCTGGCCGCGATGATTGACCACATCAACAAGTCCCGCGCCGACCACATCATCACGATCGAGGACCCCATCGAATTCGTGCACCCCGACCACAAATGCCTGATCAATCAGCGCGAAGTGGGTGGGCACACCGAAAGCTTCAAGCGCGCCTTGCGCGCCGCCCTGCGCGAGGACCCGGACATCGTGCTGGTGGGTGAGATGCGAGACCTGGAAACCATCGAAATCGCCATCGAAACGGCGGAGACGGGTCACCTGGTTTTCGGAACCCTGCACACCACCACCGCGGCCTCCACCGTGGACCGCATCATCGACCAATTCCCCTCCGATCGTCAGGCGCAGATCCGCACCATGCTGTCGTCTTCGCTGAAGGGCGTGGTCGCACAAACCCTGTGCAAGAAGAAACAAAAGGGTCGGGTTGCCGCCCTGGAAATCCTCGTGGTCAACAGCGCCGTGGCTTCGCAGATCCGCGACGGCAAGACGCACCAAATTCCCTCGACCATGCAGATGGGCGTCAAGCTCGGCATGTGTACGCTCAACGACAGCCTGGAGAAGCTCGTGAAATCGGACCAGGTCAGCGCCGAGGAAGCCTACATCAAGGCCGTGGACAAGGAGGGCTTCAAGAGCAAGCTCAATGGCCTCGGCGTGGAACTCAACCTGGGCGCGAGCGCCAAAGCGGAGGAGTCCACCGCGGGCCCCGCGCCGGCCCCCGCTCCCAACCTGGCCATGGGCCAGGGAGCCGAGCCGCCCGCGCCGCTACCCAGTACGCCCCAGCCGGAAAGCGAAGCCCCGTCCGGGGGCGCGCCGGCGGGCATCGGAGATCCATTCGAACGCTTCAAGAAGCGTCGTGGTCAATAGGTAAGAGAGAGAGATAGTGAGAGGCGCCCGCCTGTGCTTTGCACAGGCGGGCGTTTTTTTCAAGATCATGTGGGGCCGCTGACACGCGGCCAGGCGGACTATGCCGCTTGGGCTCGACTCGGCTGGTGAAGCACGCCGGCCAACTGCCGATTGGTTCGGCACTTCAGTCCACGCCCGATGAGGAAGCGCAGGTCCTCTTCGGTGATCGGCTTCTTGGCGGAATTCTCCACACCGTGGGCGATCAAGCGAATGAGCCGTGTGGATTGGATGCTCGCGGTGAGCAGCAGGAACGGCACGCGCTGGTAGTGGGAGCTGGATCGGATCGACTGGAAGAGTTGTTCGAACGAGCCATCGGGCAGGTCCAGTTCCGAAACGATGAGGCCGATTTCAGGGTTCCGGGAAAGCTCTTCGATGGCTTTCATTCCGGACGGGGCTCCAATGGCGTGGTGACCCATTTGGCGGGCCATACCCACGTGCTGGTGGAGGGCAGTTAGGTCTGGATCAACGAATAGTATCTGAGCCATGGGGAGGGGAGAGGGGGTGGCAGGGCGGGTGGGGTCCTCCGTATTTCGATACAACTCGCCCCGAAACCGGAGCTTGGTTGGGGGTTCCGATGGGTGACCCGGTCACGGGAATCGATCGCCTCAAATGCAGAATAGGTGCCCCTTAGTGGCACCTATTCACGATTCCGGCATGGTCCCAGTATGGTTCAGGCTGCGACGCCCACCTCTAGAGCTTCGAACCAATCCAGGAAACGACCCACATCGTCACCCCGGAAGAGGGCGCCGTGTTGGGGGGCCATGATGTCGATGTCCAACTCGCGAACCCGCCGGACCCAATCGTTCTTGGCGCGATTGGAGGGCATCCAGCGTTTGTGGAAACCCTCCATATATTGGACGTGGCTATCGAAGTCCTGTACGAAGATTTCCGAGTGGGTGGGGGGCAATAGGGCAGCACCCACATCACTCGAGAACAGAATTTTCGCACGCTCGTCATACAGCCCATATTGACCGCTGGAGTGCACGTAGTGCGAGGGGATCGTGCGAAGGTCCTGGGACCCATTGAGGGGCAGAACCATGCCCTCGTCGGGGATTGGTGTGGCCAGGCGACCCGCGCCGAAGTGGGCGATGAAGCCCGCCCATGTGGACGGGGCGTAGAATTCTAGGTCGGGCATGATCCCCAGCCACAGGGCCAGGGAGGAAACGATATCCGGATCCTGGTGGCTCGCGAAAATCGACTCCAAATTGTCCATGGAAATCGAATTGCTCAAGGCGGTCAGGAATGGAGGGAAGATCTCCGTGCCGCCCGGATCCACCAGCATTCCGCGGTCCCGGTGGGTGACCAGGTATTGATTGGTGTCGATGACGCTGTCCGCCTTGCCCGGATCGCGGCCAAACATGATCCAGCTTCTGACTTCGTCTTCGTAAATGGTTGTGGTTTTCATGCGGCTTGGTTTTGGGTGGTCCCCTGAACGTTCTTGATCTCGAGTATCAGGCCGTTGACCTGCTCTCCGGCCTCGTTTTGGATGGTTCGGAGCTCCTTCGCGATCTCTCGCATGGACTCCACGATGGCCTCCACCGATTCCCGCCGATCCGTCCAGCGAGAGGATTCCACGGCGGCGAGAACGGCCAGGTATTCGCTTTGGCGAACGGCGACCCACCCACTGCGATTGAGCAGGATGAGGAGTTCCTGGCTGATTCCAGCCAGGGCCGTCATGCTTCCCGTGATCAGGTCATTGGATTGGGAAATCCCACTCCAAAGGAGGGATTCCGTACCGTTTAGATCGGAAGGGCGCGGGCATTGGCCTTGGATCGTGTCGGGCCATTGCACGGCGGCTTTGCCATGTCCTTCACGGATGAGATCCAGGGTGAGTCGGTAGTAATGCTGTTTTGTCTCGGCACTCATGGAAGAGGCCATGCGGTTTGAGATTCGACCTGAAACGTCCTCGATATCCGCAATCATGTTACGCAGGTGCTCGGTCATCGTGCGCAACTCACGCATTACCACGATCAGGCCTTCTCCGGCCTCACCCACAACGCAGGACGTGACTTCCGCGTTCAGGGACAGCCGCTGGGCTCCTACAAAGAGGGGGCGCATCCTGCGAAAAGCCCGGTTGATCTCCAGGGCTCTCCTGCGCATGCGGTGAATGGCTTGTTGTTGTTTGTTCATGTTATTGGGGCTGCTTATTGTTCGTGAGGAAAAACCTCTTCCTGAAGGGCCTGCTCGGACCCGTCCCGGATGCGCTACGGCATTCCCTGGGGCGTGGGCAGCGCCCAGGGAGGGGGAGATGGAATATCCTTGCCAGGGAACCCCGGGCGCGTATCCAATGCGAAGCCCATGCCTTGTCTTCCCCAGCACGAATTCGCTTTCGCCCTTCTCCAGATCCCCGCCGAAGGTGAGCTTTCTGAGCTCCGCAGCAAGTGGAGTGAATCACCCGAGTTGACCTCCATGTTGGCGTTTGTCGTCGGGGTGTTGCTGCTCGTTTTGCTGGGTATTTTTTGGTCCTGGCTGCAGCGCCGGAGCCAGGGCAAGACCGGGGCGGGAGAGGGGACGCGCTTCGGACGCCAATGGGTTGTGGTGATCCTGGCCCTTGCGGTCCTTCTCACGGCCTTGCTGCTTTCACCGGTGGACGAAGCTACGAAGGCGGAGATCGTGCAGGTGCTGGGGGTGCTGTTGCCCGCGGCGGTGGCCCTGTCCGCCACCGCATTCCTAGGCAATGCCATGGCGGGTTTGGTGCTGCGCCGCATGGCAAACTTTCGCATGGGCGATTTCATCCAGGTGGGCGAGTACTTTGGGCGCGTTTCGGAGCGCACGCTCATGCATACCGAGATTCAAACGGAGGATCGCGATCTGACCACCCTACCGAACCTTCTACTGGTGACGAGCCCCATGAAGGTGGTGCGTCGTACGGGAACGGTGGTTTCAGCTACGGTTTCCCTGGGCTACGACGTGCCGTGGTCCAAGGTGGAGACGGCCCTACTGGAAGCGGGGAAGCGGGCCGCCTTGAAGGAACCCTTTGTGCAGGTCCAGGAGCTAGGAGACTTTTCCGTGCTGTATCGGGTGGCGGGCATGCTGGAGGACGTGCGGGCCATGTTTGCCAAGCGTTCGGATCTACGCACCCACATGCTCGATTGCTTGCACGAGGCCGACATTCAGATCCTTTCACCCAACTACATCAATCTGCGCAGTTTCTCCGAGAATGCGCCGGACACGCTGCCAGGGCGTGATGAAAGCGAAGCCCAAGCCGGGCGCGCCCTAGGTGCTACTCCCACCGACCTCATTTTCGACAAGGCGGAATCGGCCGCAGCACTGGCTTCCCGCAAGGCGGACCTGGTGAGCGTGGAGAAGGAACTGGCCGCATGCGACCCCCAGGACGAGGCCTCCATGAAGCTGCTGGTGCAACGTAAAACGCGGTTGCTATCGCACATCGCGTATCTGCAAAAAGTAGTCCAGGAAAATCAAGATTGATCCCGGCGGCGTGCATTCAAAGGCACGCCCGGTGCCAGGGAGCTTCTCCAGAACCGTGCGGGAGGCTGAGCCCACCCAGGCCAGTCTAGACGCGGATGTGCTTGAACTCGAGCAGGTTGGCACCGCGCAAGTACGCCAAGCCGGTCATGCCGGTGGGATAGGGATCCTCGGTGGCACCCCGTCCGGAGAATCCGTATTCGCCCACGGCTCCATCTTCGAATTCGATGGTGAAGTAGTAACAGGTGGCGCCGTTCCAGCCCGCCACTTCGGTCTCGCTGCGACGGTCGACGATCATGCCGGGACGCTTGGAGATGGGATCGGCGATGGCTTTGCTCTTGAGCCCATTGCCCTTGACGATCATGAACAATCCCAAGAGTAGCGCGACCACGGCGAACGCGGACCAGGGTAGGAGTGCGGAGGAACTTGAGAACACGGCGCCCAGTCCCACCAACACCACAGCTAGGATCACAAAGTTGCGCCCGTGCCAGGCAAATCGGCCGCCGGTGAAGTAGTCGGGGATTTCCTGGGCGTTGTGCGCCATGGCATCCTCGAAGGTCTTGTGCCCTTGAATCTTGGCGATCCTCCCCGCGTTGGGGCTGGCCCCGTCGGTCTCCTTTTGCCCAGCCACCATCACAGGCATGGCGCAGTAGGAGCACAGGGAAATCGGGATATCGGGCAGTTTCACCCCGCAATTGGGGCAATGCGTGGGTCGTTTAGTCGTGGTCGAGGCAGTCACGCCGGAATCATACCAGGATCTGCCAGCCCCGGCGCCACCCCCCAATTCCAAAGCCCCCGAATCCCAGCCCTTTCCCGCCCCGGATCTATCCGAGACATGCCCCGACTACGGATTCCCATCCTTAGCCACGGGCAGCGGCTCGAGGGGGTGGGTGAAATACGAATTCGGGCGCACGGCGGCCACGGGCAGGGCCATATGGCGCAACAGGAGTTGGGGCAAGTGTTCGGGACGCACGGAGCGTGGGTCGCTATCGCTGGTCTTTTGGGATGGGGCTTTGATTTGAAGCGTGCGGCTGGTCCCGTGATCGCCGGTCACGATCACCATGGATTGGTCGAGCAGGCCGCGGGCTGCCAGGGTCCTCAGGACCAAACCCAGGGCTTCATCGGTTTGGGCCGCCTCGTCTTCCCCCGCGGGCGGCAAGTGCAGGTAGAGGAAGAAGGGCTGGCGCCAATGGCGATTGATCCAGTCCTCGGCTAGCACCGACACATCCCCGGCGGAGCCGGGCAAGGTTTGATAATCCCGGGTTCCCTGGTCGAGCCCAGATTCCGGGTTCAAGCCCAGGTCGCTGGCGATGATGGCACTGGTGTTGTATCCGTGGTCGATCAGGTACTCGGGCAGGGGGGTTTGTTCGGGGCCCAGAATGCTGGTTCCTTGTTCTCCCACGCCGGCCCCATGTTCCGTGGGCAGCAGTCCCGTGAGCATGGTGGCCACCTTGGCCAGGGTCGAAGCCTCGCTGGAGGGCAGGTCCGGAAAGCCCGTACTTGTCCTGCCGAATTGGGTCAGATTGGGCGTGGCATCGGTGGCCCGGACCCCGTCCATGGAGATCAGTACCACATGGAAGGCCTTGGCTTCGCCGCCGTCCTCATCGCCGCATGCGGCCAGGGCAAGTAGCAGTGCTGCGGTCGCGGCTCGAGCCGCCAAGCGGGCTCCCTTGTTCAAGATCCTGGATTCCATGGCCAGAGTGTACACGGATTGAACCCATGATCGATCCGATCCAAGTTCATTGGGATTCCGTAACAGGACGGGGTCCATGAGCTATGATCCCGACACATGGCACCGAAACTCATGCAAAGCCCCCTCCAAAGCGTTCCCGGAAGGATCCTGGGCCTCATCCTATGCCTGTTCCTGGGCTGGATGCCTGCGAGTGCGGCTGAACCGGCCAGCAAGGCTCCTGCCACGGAGAGCTTTGGCCGTCTGTCCCATCCCAAGAACAAGCGAGCCGCCATGAACCTGACGGCCCTGCCCAAGAAGTGGCACCGGGTGCTGCGGCGGCGGTTGGATGGCTTGCAGGATGAGTCGGAGAAGACCCGCCGCACATCCCTGGGAAAGCTGACGGAAACACTGGCCCACCAGGCAAAACTGGCCGCGGGCCCCCGGGCCCGAAGTCAGAAAGGCCCCGGCCCGGCCGAAGTGGCCCGTTACATCGAATACCAGATCGTCAAGGAACTGGGCAAGAACCGGGGAGCATGGGCCATCGGCGCCCGGGTGGAGCGCGTGCTCGACACGGCCGAAAAAGAGAACATCCGCTTCACAGCCCTGGATCTGTTGGTTCAATCCAAACACAAGGACGCATCCACTTTGCTCCTGGTGGCATCCAACAGGGGCGACGAAAAACTGAAAGCCAAGGCCCGTATCGCCATGGCCCATTGGCCCCGGGAGGAGTTGGACTTGCACCTTGCCCAGGGTTTTGCCAACGATCCCCAGCATCGTGGATGGCAGGAATTGATCGCCCATCGGGTGGGATCCCATGGGGCGTTGAATGCCAAGGCTGGAGCCCTGTTGATCCCCGCCCTGCGCGAGATGGTGGTGGCCGAGGATTGGAAGGTGGCGGGCCAGGCTCTCTGGATCGCAAAGGGCCTTTCCAAGGAGCGTCACGCGGAATTCCTGGTGACCTCGATCGCGTCCGTGGCGGCGGGGGTGGAGGATGGAAAGGTGCGCTGGCGCATTTTGTCGGACATGGCGAGCGAGCTGCGTGAAATCTCGGGGCGCTCCTTCGGTTTGGATCCCCGACCCTGGCAAGCCTGGTATCAGCGAGTGCTGGCCGGAGAGGTCGAATTGGATGTGCGCGACGAAGAGGCGCCACGCTCCTCCGTCGAGTTCTTTGGGATCGGCCGGGTGTCCAAGCATGTGACCTTTGTCATCGACGGTTCCGGCTCCATGGACAGCGTCTGGGGAACGGGCGGAAGCACATATTACGAGGAAGCCGTTCGGCAACTGGTCGCCTACCTGGACAACATGGGGGATGGCACCTATTTCCGGGTTGTGCTGTTCTCCAGCGATGCCAAGGAAATGGTGTCCTTGCAAAAAGTGGAGGAGGGCACCACGGATTCCGTGCGGTCGACCATGCTCAAACGCAAACCCAACGGCGGAACGGCCCTGGGGGCCGGGGTGGAATTGGCCTTGGACCGCAACGCGCGGGACGAAAAGCGCAACAAGACCGGTTCCTCCGATGCGTTCATCGTACTCTGCGATGGTGCGACCATGGAGGGCAGCCGGTGGGCGGAGGATCTGATCGCGAGCGAGGACTTCCCCCTGGGGCTGCGTTTCCACTGCGTGCAATTGGGCCGCTCCCCTGCGGGAGCCATGGAGGCGCTTGCCGAAGGAACCGGTGGACGGTTCGTGCGCGTGAGGCCCTGACCCGGGACTTCCTAAGGCAAGAGTCGGTTCGGAATCTTCCCGACGGCATTCAGGGGGAACGCTTCGCAAGGAACGCTCGAATTCTGGGGGGAGATTCTTCAATCCCGTTAGACTGGGGCGGTGCAAGCGAACGAGCCCACCGAACCCGAAGGGGAAACCACGCGATTGCTGTCCTCCCTAGCGAGCGGCGATCGACCCGCCCAAGAGAGGCTCCTGGAGTTGGTGCACCAGGAATTGCAAGGCATGGCGCGGGCGGCCTTGAATCGCGAACGGGGAGATCACACCTTGCAAGCCACGGCGCTGGTCCATGAGGCATGGATGAAGCTGGTGGGGCAGGATCAAGTGAATTGGCAGGGACGCAGCCACTTCCTCGGCGTGGCGTCCATCGCCATGCGACGCGTGTTGGTGGACCATGCGCGCGGCAAAAACCGGCTCAAGCGCGGGGGAGGTATGGGGCGCGAAGAATTGAAAACCTCCATCGTGGATCCCCATTCTGAGGGCGCATCTGATTTGGATATCCTGGCCCTCCACGAAGGACTGAATGCATTGGCCGCCTACAGCGAGCGCGCATCCCGGGTGGTGGAACTGCGCTTCTTCGGGGGCGTGTCCGAGCCCGAGGCCGCAGAAATCCTCGGCGTGTCGCGGGCCACTGTGACGCGGGATTGGCAGGCAGCCCACGCCTGGTTGACGAATTGGATGGATGGTGGGAAGGCGCAATGAGTGAAATGTCACCTTTTGATCGCGCGGCGGAAATTCTAGATCAGGTACTCCAGGTTCCCAGTGTCGAACGTGGGGCGCGGGCCATGGAGCTGGCCGGCGACAATCCTGAGGTCCAAGAATTGCTCAAGACCATGTTGCGCGGTTTGGAATCCTCTGCGAGTGGACTCGAATCCCCCCTGGTCAATTTCTTCGATGGGGGGCCCGGAGCTATGCCGGAAACGGTGGGGCCTTACCGTTTGGAGAAGTGGTTGGGGCAGGGAGGTATGGGGGTGGTGTACCAAGCCCGGCAATCCTCGCCCGAAAGAAAGGTGGCGCTCAAATTGTTGATGGGGGGCACGTTGAATCCTTCCGCATTGCGGCGCTTTGAGCATGAAACGGCGGTCTTGGGCCATCTGAATCACCCGGGCATCGCGCAGGTGTTCGAGGGGGGAGTGGCCCGGGTAGGCGCGGCCGAGCAACCCTTCATCGCCATGGAGTTGGTCGAGGGTTTGCCCATTGACCAATTCGCAGAGTCCCACGGGCTCAGCCTGAAGCGACGGCTCGAATTGTGGGTCGAGTTGTGCGACGCCGTCCAGCACGCCCATCAAAACG
>JARGOW010000033.1:11497-13807 GCA_029212955.1 Planctomycetota bacterium
CTGAAACCCGCCAATGTTTTGGTCACTGAATCGGGCCAGGTCAAGGTTTTGGACTTTGGTATCGCACGCATGCTTTCGGAACCTGGCTCGGGGGAGGAGGAGAGGACCCGGACGGGACAAATCCTAGGCACGCTTTCCTACATGAGCCCCGAGCAGTTGGGTGGAGACCCCGGCTCCGTGGACACCCGATCCGATGTGTATACCTTGGGGGTGATCGGCTATGGCCTGATCGCGGGGCAGCGGCCGATCGAGCTGGAAGGGACAAGTTTGGCCCAGGCGGCCCATCGGATTCAAACGTGGGAGCCCGTGCGCTTGGGCAGTTTGAATCGGAGTTGGCGCGGGGACTTGGAAGGGGTCTGCTCCCAAGCTCTCTCCAAGGAACCAAGCCAGCGCTATGGATCGGCCGGTGAATTGGCCAACGACGTGCGCCGCCATCTATCGAATCATCCCGTGCTTGCGCGGGCTCCTAGCACTCTTTACCGGGTGCGCAAATTCGTGGTGCGCAATCCCTTGCTCGTGATCGGGGCTTCGGCACTGGTGCTGCTCAGCATCGGGTTTGGAAGCGTCATGGCGGTGCAAGCCCAGCGTGTGGCCAAGCAAAGGGACCTGGCGGAGCGAAAAAATCAACTGTCGTGGGAAGTGGCGGAATTCCTGGTGGACCTGTTTCAGATTTCCAATCCGGAGGAGGCGCGCCAACAACAGTTGTCCGCCCGCAATGTGTTGGACCTGGGTAGCAAGCGGATCCGGAGTCAGGTGCATGCGGACCCGGAGCTGCGTTCCGCGCTTTTGCTGGTCATGGCGCGTACCTATACCGCCTTGGGGGATCCGGACGCGGCCTCTCCCCTGGTGGATGAGGCGATCGAGTTGCGATCGGGCGGAACCATGCGCAGCGAAGATCTCGCGGAGGCCCAACACGTGAAGGCCGTAGTGGAAGCGGGGCAGGGCGATTTTGTCGCCGCCCTGAAAAGGCTGAATCGCATCGTGGAAGACCTGGGCGACCGTTCCCTGGAGCAACCGCGCATGCGCTTCGTTCTCGGGCAAGCGTTGGTATCGGCCAATATGCAAATGGGGCGACTCGATGACGCCATGCGCGAGGCGGAACGGATGATCCAGGCCGAGGGGGAGAACACCGTCGATGGGGCCCAGGCCCTGGCCCTGCGGGGACAGGTGTACGATGAATTGGGCCGCTTTGACAGGGCGGAGTCGGACCTGCTCCTGGCAAAGCAGCGTCTGGAGTCCTTGGTGCCCGAGGAGAGTCTGGAGTACATCAAGATTTTGCGCTCCTTGGGGGACCTGTACCTGCACATGGATCGGCTGGAGGACTGTGAAGAACTGATGGGCCGTGCCTTGGAGTTGGATCGCTTGGTCTATGGGGACAATCACCCGAACGTGGACGCGGATCTCTACGATTTGGCCAGTGCGGTGGCGCGGAAAGGAGACCTTGCGCGGGCGATCGAGCTCTTCAAGGAGGTGTTGGTCCGGGACCGAAAGAACCTGGGCGACCACCCGTTCGTTGGCATCGACATGGTGGAAATCGCCCAGTTGATGAGTGCGAAAGGCGATCTGGAAGAGGCCTCCGAGTGGTTTGCGAAGGGTTTGGAAATCCAGCGCAGGCTGCTGCCGCCCGATCACTTCGAATTGGCCACAAGCCTCAACAATCTGTCCAACCACGAGCAGCGTCTGGGCCACTTGGACAGGGCTTTGGAACTGAGTCGACAGGCCCTGGCGATCCGGGAGGCATCCTTTGGCGCGGATCACCCCACGGTTTGGACCAGCCGCAGTGCCCTGGCCGTGCGCCTGGACCAGGTCGGCCAAAAGGAGGAAGCGGAAGACCTCTATCGACAGGTATTGGCCGCACGGGAACGATTGATGCCAGGCCATTCGCAGGTCGCCACCTCCAGGTTCAACCTGGCCAGTTTTTTGGTGAGCCAGAAGCGTTGGAAGGAAGCCGAAGGCCTCAATGACTTGGCCTTCGAAAAATTCCGAAGCGCACTCGGTGAGCATCACCCCAACGTGGCCCGCTGTCAGCTTCTCAAGGGGAGAATTCTGCTCCAGGACGGGCGGGCGGCGGAGGCGGAAATTCACATTCGGGCCGCGGGTGTCACGCGTAGAATGAGCATGAATCCCGGCACGATCGCGGTCATGGTCACGGACATGCGCTTGGCGGAGTGCTTGCTGGCCCAGGACCGCTTCGAGGAGGCGGAAGGGATCCTTTGCCCCCTTTGGGATCTGGCTGTGGAGGGTTATGGGGCCCAACACGGATTCGCCCAAGCCGTGCGCCGCATGTATACGCAGGCCTGCGAGAACAAC
>JARGOW010000033.1:13817-14132 GCA_029212955.1 Planctomycetota bacterium
GAGGACCCCGCCCTTCGTTATTCGCCATGCGGATTAGTACTGGGACCCGGTGCGGTCCACCCAATAACGCAGCAGCTGATAGTTGTGTTTGCTGGAATCATAACCGGTGGGGTTGTTGTTGCTATCCGCCCGGCGCCCCACCGTTTCGACCGAGAATCCCCAGGTATAGCGCCAGTCTTCGTAGTCCTCGGGTGAATCGATGTCGCCCACCACGGACTCGAAAATCGATTGGGTGGAGTAGCTGATCGAGTGGGTGGAGCCGTTGCCGATCGCGTAATCCGCATCCACACTGACCCCAAAGGAGAGCCCACCGCC
>JARGOW010000034.1 GCA_029212955.1 Planctomycetota bacterium
TGGAAGATCAACCTGGAGATTCAAGAGGAACGACCGATCTCCGTGGTGTATTCGCCTAGTCACCAATTGGACCGGTCCCGGGTGGGCAACAAATACCGTTTGCGCAGCGCCGACCGGTTGGAGCCGGGAGCGTTCCATCTCTCCTATCTGGTGGAAGGGGCAGGCATAAGCGCGTCCTTCCTGGCTTATCCAGACCCCACCCTGGGCGGGGGATACTTCATGCTGATGGCGGGTTTACCTGTGGATAGCAAGGATGCGGAGGATCGTACACCCCGCCAGGTTACCTTGGTCATGGATCGCTCCGGAAGCATGGCAGGGGAAAAGCTCGATCAGACTTTGGCGGCGGTGAGTCAAGTGATCGAATCCTTAGACCCTGACGAGAGCTTCAATATTGTCGATTACGCCAGCCAAGTGGCCATGTTCGCGCCCCAACCGGTGCTCAAGACGCGCAAGAATGTGCTGGCGGCGCGCCAATACCTGGCCAACATCCGTCCGACTGGTGGAACCAACATTCATGATGCTTTGCTGGCAAGCCTGAGTCAAAAACTGACGCCGGGGCATCTTCCCATCGTTTTATTCCTCACCGATGGCTTGCCCACCGTGGGCCTCACCAGCGAGATAGAAATCCGCGATATGGCCAAGGCCTCGAACGTGGGCAAGCAACGTATTTTCACCATCGGCGTGGGAAAGGACGTGAACGTGCCCCTGCTGGATCGCATCTCCGATGAATCCCGCGCCATGGGGACCTACGTCTTGCCCGGCGAAGATGTGGAAACCAAAGTTGCCGGCGTGTTTCGCCGCTTGAGCGGCCCGCAACTCAGCGACATTGAGCTCGAAGTCTTCGATGAAAGCGGTCAACTGACCACCCGGGCCCTGCGCGAGATGTTCCCGAGTCCGATCCCGGACTTGTTCGAAGGAGACCCCTTGGTCTTGCTCGGTCAATACAGGGGAACCGGTAATCTGCGCTTCCGCATGACCGGCACCTCCTATAGAAAGCGGCGTGCCTATGAAGTGAACTTTGATCTCTCCCAATCCAGTGTGACCAATTCGTTTGTTCCCCGCCTTTGGGCCGGCCGGAAAATCGCGTACCTGGTCGATGAAATTCGCCAGGCGGGAGCGCGAGCTGGCGGGTTGGATCTATCGAGGATCGACGTGTTCGCCGACCCGCGCTTCAAGGAATTGGCGGAGGAGATCCTACGCCTCTCCACGCGCTTTGGAATCCTGAGTGAATACACCTCTTTCCTAGCCACCGAAGGCACCCAGCTCGATGACTGGGCCGCCCTGAGTTTGAACTGTCGAGCGGAGCTCAACAACCGCGCGGTGAAGGAGCGCTTCGGCGAAAGTGCGGTCAACCAAGGGCGCAACTTCAACCGACGCAAGGTGCAGAGCGTGGTGGACTACTCGAACTCCTTCTGGAATGAATCCAGCGAGAAGGTTTCGTTCAGCGGGGTTCAGCAGGTTTGCGACCGGGCCTTCTTCCAGAGGGGTGGCCAATGGGTGGATTCCAACCTGGTTGGCAAGGCAGACAAAATCAAGCCGGAGGCGACCATCGTCTTCGGAAGCGATGACCACACCAAAATCCTGAGCGTCCTGGTGAGCCAGGGCCAGCAAGGCCTGCTTTCGTTGCAGGGCGACATCCTGCTCCAGTTCGAGGGCAAAAGCATCCTGATCCAAAACACAAACCAACTAACTACAACCAAGTGATAGCCATGAAAATCAATCAAACCAAAACTCTGTTCAGCGCCCTTTCGTTGGCGATCCTTCCGGGGCTCTGGTCCTGTCAGAGCCAGTCCGAGGAAACGGCCCAGGAAGCCTCCAGCGGAGCGGCGCAAACCGTGGAATCCTCGGTCCTTGTTCAAACGGGACAGGTCGGAGGGTCCCAGGAAATCGCCGGAGCACCGCTGGCTCAACAGACCGGCAATTCGCCCAACCGATTCGCGGGTGGCGATCCAACCAATGTGGAAGTGACCGTATTGCCCACGACCGAACCCATTCCTACGGTGTTACCCGTTGCTGTGGGGTCGAATGTGATCGACCTTGCGATTTGCCTGGATACCAGCGGGAGCATGGACGGGCTGATCGATTCCGCCAAGCAAACCCTATGGTCCATCGTCAATGATCTGGCCTTGGTGGAGCCGGCCCCGACCCTACGGGTGGCGTTATTGACCTTCGGAAATGACCGGCACTCCGAGGAGAATGGATGGGTGTTGGTGGATTCACCGCTCACCACCGATCTGGACATCATCTCCCAGAAACTCTTCGCGCTAACCACCGACGGTGGAACCGAGTATGTGGGGCGCGTGGTAGATGCGGCGACCACCGACTTGGATTGGAGTCCCGATCCGGGTGCGCTCAAGTTGCTGGTTGTTGCGGGCAACGAATCCGCGGACCAGGATCCGACGATCCTCTTCCGCGACGCCTCCAAAAAGGCCATCACGGCAGGCATTATGGTCAACTCGATCTACTGCGGAAACCCCATGGACGAGCTGGCTCCCGCGTGGCGTGAGGTTTCCTTGTTGGCGGATGGCCATTTCTCTTCGATCGACCAAAACAATGGAATGATCGTGATTGACACTCCCTTTGACGAGGAATTGTCCGCACTGACGGCTTCGGTCAATACCACATACATTCCCTGGGGCCAGGGTGGGCAAGCGGCTTGGACCAATCAAACGGCCCAGGACGACAACAACCGCGGATTGAACAATGATGCGATGGCCCAGCGCGCTTTGGCCAAGAACTCCAAGCTCTACAGCTGTTCCTGGGACTTGGTGGATGCCTGTAAAGCGGACCAGGTGAAGATCGAGGACGTGGACCGAAAATTCCTCTCCGAAGAACTGCAGAAGATGACGGATTCGGAACTCGAGGCATACATCAAAGGCAAAGCGGATGAACGCGCCCAGATCCAGGCCAACGTGGCCAAGATCGCAGCCAAGCGCGAAGTCTGGTTGACCGAGGAGCGCATGAAGCTGAAGGTGGACGACTCCAATGCACTGGACCGGGTGATGCGCGATGCGATTCGCGCACAAGCCGCGACCAAGGGGATTCAGTTCAAGAAAACTGCGCCCGCTACGACGGAAGCCTCGATCAAGCCCGACGATTGCTAATCGGTTGGAACATGGCCAAAGGCGGACCCTGCGGCGGCCCGGAGGGATCCCGGCGTCCAACGGGGTTTCCGGTTGCCCGCTTTGACAGGTATGCGGTCCGATCCTTGGCCATGTTGAGCTAAAGAGAGAGCGATATGGGGCGAGCTGGAGACAGCTCCCCCTTTCTTCGTACAATAGTCACCGAGCCCCGGCTCCCATTTTCCTATGGCCCAAAAAACCATTCTTGTCGTGGAAGACGACGCTGCTATCCGCCGAGGCCTCACCGATAGTCTCGAATTCTCGGGGTATCGGGTGATCGCGTGCGGGGATGGTTTGGAGGCCGAGCGCGTCCTGATGGGGGCGGATCTGGATTTGGTCCTGCTAGACGTGGTTCTACCAGGCAAGAACGGTTTCGAAATCCTTCCCGATCTGCGCAAGAGCCGGCCGAGGCTGCCGGTGATCATGGTCACGGCGCGTGGCGCGGAAGAGGATCGCATCAAGGGGCTGAAGGGGGGCGCGGACGACTACGTGGTCAAGCCCTTTAGCTCTAGCGAATTGCTGGCGCGGGTCGAAGCGGTGCTCCGTCGTTCGGCCGAACGCCCCACGGACGTTTCCGCTTTGAGTGCGGGTGAACGCAAGGTCGATTTTGAACGCCGCGAGATCCGGTGCGTGCAAGGGGATCCCCGTCAGCTATCGGAAACCGAGATTGGAATTTTGCGCTACCTGGCCACCTCTTCCGGACGGGCCGTGGCCAGGGATGAATTGTTGCAACGGGTCTGGGGCATCGATCCGCGGGGTGTGGAGACGCGCACGGTGGACATGCACGTGGCGCGCCTTCGGGACAAACTCCGGGACTCCGATGCGGAGATAAAGTTCCTGGTCACGGTTCGCTCCAAGGGTTACATGCTTGGAGAAGGTGTGGAGATCCACAGGACATGAATCGCTCCCGTTCGCATTGGTGGATCCTGTACGGAACGGGATCGGTATTGGCCCTGTTCGCATTGGGCTGGATTTCGTGGTTCCTGATCGGGCTGGAGGGGGACAAGCACGCGGCCGAGTCCGAGGCACAACGGGCCAATGAAATGCGCCTAGCCCTTTGGCGCATGGATTCCTGGTTGGGTCCCCAGTTAGCCCATGAGGCCGCCCGGCCCTATTTCGACTACCTGTCGTTCGTGCCCAATGATCGCGCCTATACACGTTTGTTCAATAGCATCGAGCCGGGTGAGGTCCTACGACCTTCGCCCCTATTGGGTTTCGAGTCGGACCTCTTTGTCCTGTACTTTCAAAACGATGATAAGGGGGGCTGGAGTTCTCCCCAGGTTCCTACGGGCAATCAATTGGACATTGCCCAGGGTCGCTTGGTTTCTGAAAAGCAGCTTGCGGACAAGCTCAAATTGTTTGAGTCCTTCAAGGAGGTCATTGCTTCCGACAATGTGACATCGGACCTGGCGTGCGTGGAAATCGACTTCAATCGGTGGATCGCCCAGGACGATCAAACCGACGAAATCCAGGGGCAAGTGGATCAGGGCGTTCAACAACGCAGCACGGACAACAACGCGGAATTCACCAATCGCCTGCAGAAAGGCATCGCCAACCAAAACATGGCGAGTCAGAGTTACTCCAGCAATCTGAATGAAGGCCGCGCTCAAAAGGGATGGCAACAGGTCGCAATGATCGAGCCTTCTGCCAATTGGATTGACCCTGGAGGGCCCAGTGAAGAAAAGGTCTCTATCGGACCACTCCTTCCGATCTGGATGGGCGATGAGGCCGTCCCGGGTCCCTTTGAAATCTACTATCTGCGGCGGGTGGAGATCGGCGAACGCCAAGTGTTGCAAGGATTCCTGTGCGATTGGGAGACCCTTCGCCTAGGGCTTTTGGATCAAATATCGGACTTGTTTCCGGGGGCTGAAACCAAACTGGTGCGTGGGGACTTGGCGGATGAAGCCAACGCTGGGGAGTTGCTGGCGGGCATCCCAGCTCGCCTACTGGTGTCCTTCCCTCCAATGGCGGCCGCAGGTTTTTGGACGCCGGCCAAGGTGACCTTGGGTTTGGCCTGGTTTGCAACGGTGCTCGCGCTGGTGGGGCTCGGATTCTCCCTGCACGCGAGCATTTTGTATGGGGAAAAGCGCAGCCGCTTCGCAAGTTCGGTGACCCACGAACTTCGCACGCCCTTGACCACTTTCCGCATGTACACGGAAATGTTGGTGGACGGCATGGTCAGCGGTGAGAAGCGCGAGGAATACCTACAGACTCTCCAGAAAGAGTCAGACCGCCTGTCGATTTTGGTGGAGAACGTTTTGACCTACGCCCGCTTGGAGGATGGTCGCGCGCGTTTGGCTAGCGAGGAGGTTGGGGTCGGCGACCTACTAGAACGGGGCCGGTCGCTTTTCACCAAGCGCGCCGAAGATGGCGGTCATCGAGTGACCATTCTCAACGAGGCTGGCACCGAAACACGCCTCAAAACAGATGCGGGAGCCGTGGAGCAGATTCTATTCAACCTGGTCGACAACGCATGCAAATACGGTCATGGACCGGAGCCCGCGGACATCGAAGTGCGAGCCTACGAGGAGTCGGGGAGGGTGGTCCTTCTGGTAGGTGACAAGGGTCCCGGGGTCCCCCCCCGGGTCGAGGCCGCCATTTTTAAAGCGTTTGATCGTGGTGCCGTGGCCCCTGCGGATCCGAGCCCGGGAATCGGTTTGGGATTGACCCTCAGTCGGGGCCTGGCCCGTGACCTGGGCGGGGAATTGGAGCTGCTTCAGGCCGACGGGTCGGGCGCACGATTTGCCTTGGCCTTGCCGCTGTAGAACGGCGTCGGCGAGCCCCGATCGTCTGAAGGAGGTCCGCGGTGCAGCTCCATGGATCCTGTTGGAGGGCCGGCGCATGGCGTGCAGCATGGGCAAATCGAGCCCCCTGCATGCGTGCCCCCGGTCGGAGCGGCGTACTTCATTCGGGCGATTCCATGGGAGCTCGGATATGATCGGGCCATGAAGATAATGCTCGCGATTGGATTCTTGTTTTTGGCTTCCCAGGGATATGCACAGGTCGAGGGCGGCCCTGAAATGCACACGATCACCGAACGTATCTGGCACCTGGGCAATGATTCGCTTCCGGAATGGACCGAAGGGCCCACGGATCCGGAGGGGGCTATCGCCAGCGTGACCTTCCAAGCGAAGGCATTTGCCGGTGAGGGCATCCTGTTTCTGGAGCAACGCGACATCCATGGGACTTGGGTTTTGCAGCTCAATGGCAAGACCCTCGGGAATCTGGAAATCAGCCCCAATGAATTGACCGAGTATTACTTCGCGATTCCCGAGGGTCTGATTGTGGACGGGGACAATGAACTGGGTCTGGTGGGCCTCAACCCGGGCGATGACATTCTGTTCGGGAACTTGCGATACATGGAGCAGTCCGTGCGTGAGCATTTCCAATTGCGACCCTTTGCGGTGCATGTCACCTCTCTCGCGGACGGCGTCCAGAAAGACATGCCCGCACGCATCACCGTCGTTGACAGCACGGGCCAGCCGGCAAAAATGTACTACGCCGAGGCGGATCATGTGGCCCTCAGACCAGGCGTTCTCTACACAGGAACGGGCCACGCAGTGGCGGAAATGCCCATGGGGAATTACACGGTGTACGCTTCGCGGGGTATGGAATGGAGTCGAGCCAAGGTGGGGTTGACCCTGGGAGAATCCGACTCCAAGGAGTCCTTGCGAACCCTGAAGTTGGAACTCATCCATGAGGTCAGAACCCCCGGCTTTGTGGCTGCCGACACCCACATTCACACCCTGACCCATAGTGGTCACGGGGATTCTTCGATGGAGGAACGGCAGATCACCCTGGCCGGGGAAGGCGTGGAATTGGCCATCGCCACCGATCACAATCACAACACGGACTACCGACCGCTGCAGAAGGAATTGGGACTCACTCCCTACTATACGGCGATCGTGGGCAACGAGGTCACCACGCCTATTGGCCACTTCAACGCGTTCCCATTGGATCCCGATGAAGCCGTGCCACCCTACAAGTCCCACGACTTGGCCGAGCTCTTGAGCGGCATGCGAGCCAAGGGCGCGCGGACCGTGATCCTGAATCACCCGCGCTGGCCGGAGGGGGACAAGGCTCCCTTCGCCACCATTGGCCTCGATTCCCGGACCGGGTTTTGGGCGGGAGACTGGGCCAGTGGATACGACGCCATGGAACTGGTGAACTCGGACACGCGGGAAGAAAACCCCATGCAATTGTATCGGGACTGGTTTGCACTCATGAACAGGGGGGAATCGGTGGTGGCCGTGGGTTCCTCGGACTCCCATGAAGTCGGCGTGGTTGTGGGGCAAGGCCGAACCTATGTGCGATCCAGCGAAGCCGATGTCTCCAAGTTGGATGAGAACGAGTGCAGCGACAACATCGCAAAGGGACACAGTTCCGTGGCCATGGGAATTTTCATGGACATGCAACAGCACGAGAAGTCCGTCATGGGAGAGCACCTGGGCGCGAACCTGGCCCAACCGCTTCCGGAGGGCTTGCGTGTGCGCATCGCCGCACCCAGCTGGGTTCAGCCTGAGCGGTTGACACTGTTCGCCAACGGCCAACAGGTGATCACCATGCCCCTGGGCGCACCCGGCATGGGGAGCACGGGACCCTTCGATTCCCACATTGAATTGTCGCCTGGTATGAAGCTGCCCAGCCACGATTACTGGCTGGTTGCGGTTGTGCGGGGCGCCAAGGTGACCGAGCCCTTTTGGCCGCTCAAAAACGATTACACCCTGGGAAGCACGAACCCCATCTACGTAGACGTGGATGGCGACGGCAAGTTTTCGAGCGCGTTCGCCATCGCTCAAATGGGTTTGAAAGGCTCGGGGACCGACAGCGCTTCGGTCCTAGATCTGCTCGCCGAAGTGGATGGCGCGGTTGCAGCGCAGGTCATGCGCTTGGTGCGGCTGGAATATCTCAAGCAAGCCCAGGAACGCATCGAGGCCCTGGAGAAGGACGCGCTCAAGGCTTCCCCGAACCTCAAGCTTTGGATCGGGGAAGCCCGCTAGGGCGGCGCCATCGACTCACTTGGAGTCGATAAAGAACTTCTTGTCGTCCGCGGTTTCGATGGTCGGCTCCGCATCCTCCCGCACGTATTCCGCAGCGGTCAGATAGAAGTTGCGGTCGATGCTAAGTTCTTCAAATGGCGTTTCTAGGGGCACTTGCAATGCATCCATACCCACTTCCAATCGCATCTCCATGCCATTGATGGTTAGCAGGATGGGCAAGTGAAAGTCGGGGACCGCATTGGCGAACCAAAGTGCCACACCCTTTTCGGTGGGCATGTAGGTAAGCACGGGGACTTCCTTGGTTCGCAGGTACTGATCGAAAAAGGGGCCGAAGTCATACTCGGCTTGGTCGCTGATGTAGGCCTCGAAGCGGTCGGTGTTGACCGTGGTGTGCCAGAACTCCTTGTTGAGCCCGCGCAGGATTTCACGCCACTTTTCAGTGTCGTGGATGGCATGCCGCAGTGTGTGCAGCATGGCGGCTCCCTTGGCGTACATGTCGCCAGACCCGGTCTTGTTCACCCCGGTGGGGCCGATGATGGGCTTGTTGTTGCGCACCCTTTTCCAGCTTCCGATCACGTAGTTCTGGGCTTGTTCTTCGCTGAAGTGGTATTCCAGGTATAGGTTTTCGGCATAGGTGGCAAAGGCTTCATGGATCCACATGTCCGCGCTGTCGCGGTGGGAGACATTGTTGCCAAACCATTCGTGGGCGGCCTCGTGGATGATGATGTAGTCGAACAGCAAGCCTTCGCCCGTTCCGCTCAGATCACGCCCACGGTATCCATTCTTGAAACCGTTTCCGTAGGTAACGGAGCTTTGGTGCTCCATGCCCAAGTAGGGCACGACGACCAGTTTGAAACTGTCCTCGTAGAAGGGATAAGGTCCGAACCAGTGCTCGAAGGCTTCGATGGTGCGCGGCGCCTGTTTGAATTGTTCGGTGGCCGCTTCGACCTGGTGGGGCAGAATCCAATACTGCAAATCGAGGTTGCCGTTCTCTCCGCGGTGCTTGGAGTCGATCGAAATATAGTTTCCGATATTGGCGTTCACCGCGTAGTTGTTGATGGGGTTGGTCACGCGCCAGTGGAAGACGTTGAGCTTGTGAACGGGGTCAAACTCCTTGCCCATCAAGCGACCGTTGGAAACAGCGACCAGGGATTCGGGCACGGAGATGCGAATGTCCATTCCCTGGTTCGGCTCGTCGTAGCCATGGTCCTTGCAGGGCCACCAGATGCTGGCACCAATCCCTTGGCAGGTTGTGGCGATGAATGGAGCACCCTTCTCATCCTTGTTCCACGAGATGCCGCCGCTCCACGGCGGGTTTTTGCTTTCGGTGGGGATGCCCTCGTAGGTGATGTGGATCTCGTCTCGGACGCCTGCGCCCAGGGTCCACGGGAAACGGATGAGGTGTACGCTGCCGTTGCGCTCCACTTCCAAATCCCGGTCGCGGAACTTCACGCCCGTGATTTGTAGGGGCTCCTGCAAGTCGATCTGCATGACCTTGCCCGACTCAAGTGTCACGAATCGAACGGTGTTGGAACCGAGGAGGGTCTTGGTTTCCGGGATGAATTCCACCCGCAGGTCGTAGTGCAAGAGATCCCACCAGGCCCGCTCCGGGGTGATAGAACCCCGCAATTGGTCGGCCTCGGGGAAGGTCTCCGCAGCGGCGGGGACAGGAATCTCGATGGGGTCGTTGCTCTCCGGGCCGGGTCCGGAGGACTGGCAGCCAAGGAGCGCGCCCAGGAGCACGGGGATAGCGAGGGATGGAACGGAATGGAAGCGCATGGTTGGAAGCAAGGGGCCTTCTGGAGTGCACCGATTGTAGCCACTCACCCCGATGCCCCCGATCTGACAATTGCCAAGAAACGTGATTGCTACGAGCCCGGGGTCGCGGCCAGGGGTTTTCGACCGGTCAGGCAGAGTTCGGGGCTTTGAACACCATGCGTAGGGCCAAGCCCATGGCCAATGCCCAAAACCCCAAGCCAAGCAGGAACCGCTTGCTGGCTCCGCGTGCGGCCGCCTTGTTCCAATTGGATTTCACACCGTCCTCGCCGAAGGCGCGGAAAATGAGATCCCGGTCCTGGAAGAGTGAACCATGAATGGTTTGGCCGATGAGGGCCGGCGGCGCATCCCCCACGCCATGGTAGAAAACCGCCGTGGGGCCATCGTTGTATTGGCCCCCACCCCTAGGTTTAGGAACATCGCGCAGGGTCATGACCCGGGCATCCTTAGGCAGGGTGAGGGCCAACCGATAGCGTTTCCACCGCGAATCCGGGATGGGATCGAATGTGAAGAAAGCATAGCCGGAGGCCGTGGGGGCGTTGTGCCCCAGGCCGCCCTGTCGGACCAACTTGGGCTCTTCGGTACTTTTGGGATCCTGCGGAAGTTGGAAGATGTCCATGCGGCATTCTCCAGCCGCTGCGTCAAGTCCATTCACGCCGATGGCGATGGCCTGCAAGTCGTTGTAGACGGGCTGGAAATCCAAGGTGCCCGGGTCGGTCTGGGGAGGGCCCTTCCAGGGGCGGAATTCGCCTTGGGTGGCGCGCATGGTGGACCAGGGGGCCCAGTTGGAAAGGGGAGCTCCGTTGGTCGGGCGCAGGGCTAAGTGGAACGAGGCACCCTTGCTTTGCGGCACGATTTCAAACAGGAATGTGGCCCACTGCCTGCCCTTGGTTTCGGCGGAAGGTGTCCAATCCACCCTACGAATCACGGGCTGGGTGAGGAAGTCGCCGGCTGCTTCGTCCTCGATTCTCCGGAGCTCCAGCGTGACCCCCTCGGTCGGTCCAGGGCCCTGGCGAACGAATAGTACGTCGAGTCGCTGGAGGTCATTGAAGTCGCAGCGGAAGAGCTGGCCGGCAGGGAAATGCTGGAAGAGCTTGCCCACGGGTGTCCGTTTGGGCCGAATCCGAATGTCGATCTCGGCGGTTTCACGGCTGAGCCCGGTGTAGAGGAACAGGCTGCCCACGACCAGGGCTAGCAGGATGGAGGAAAGGCGTGCAAGCATATTTACCACCTCCAGTTGAGCCAGGCCTCGCGGGCCAATCCGTGCCAGACGAACAGACCATCAAAGGCAACCAATGTACAAACCGCACAGAGGGCGAAGGGCCGCTGCAAGCGCTTGGGCGTCAAGGCGAACAGGCCAGCCACCAACACGATCGCCAGGGCGGGTCCGATCGGCATGAGATAGCGACCCTTGCTCACTCCGCGGAAGGCCATGAGCATCAGCTGTGTGAAGAGCGCTCCCCAACTTAGAATCAGAATTCTCCGGTCGAGCCAAGCGCTAGAGCGGAAGAGTGCCACAAGGCTCAACGCCGCAAGAATCAGGAAGGCGTAGCCCCAGTAGGGCCCCATGTCAGGCTCCAACCCCCGGCTTTCCCAATTGAATCGCCCCACAAAATACTTGCGCAGCTCCGCCAACTTGTCGGCGCTAAACCCCTGCTGAAGTCGTTGCAGGTTTTCCTGCACACTCAAGGTGATGCCCGGATTGTGGGCTCCGATCCAGGCGGCACCGCCGGCCACTCCGACACCACCCAGGGCTACGAAAGCCAGTACGGACCCGCGCATATGCTTGCGCGAGGCCGGGTGCAGCAGGATCGCGAGGGCCACGATCACCACGGTGCTGGCGCCTGTGGTTTTGGTGAACAGAGCCAGTGCGCAAACGAGTAACATGGACGGAATCCAAAGGAGCCAGGACTTTCCTGTGCTCTGGCTTTGGTCTTTTTGGTCGCGTGTGCCCTTGAGCCAATAAATCGCCATGAAGAACAATAGCGCGACCAGGAACCGGGCGAGCACGTCGTTGTTCACCACGGCGGCACCACGCGCGCTCATGGGCCACAAGGCCAGGAAGAGCGCGGCCAGCATGGCTCCGGGACCTTCGGGGAACGCCAGGTGGGCCGCGGCAAAAGTTAGCAAAATCGTTCCGACGAAGAGTGCCAAGGACAGAAGCCTCACCAACATCAGCTGGAAGCGGGGCTCCGCGTCCGGGAAGATCAGCAATAGGGGCGCAGCAACCCAATAATAGAGGGGAGGCTGATGGGCGGCGGAGAAGTGCGGCGCGATTCCGTCGAAGGATTCCACATTCGTACTTCGACCTGCAAAGTCCACCCGGCGCCAAAATCCCTTGCGCGCCATGGAAGCCAGGATTCGGTCCTCCTGGACCTTGATGTCGGGAAGGTCGGACCCGCGGAACCGACGTTTGATTTGCAGGTGGCTATCGGGCGCGACCAACCAATCGTCGACCGTAAACTCGTAATCGCTTTGCAATCCGTGACCCTGGGAGACCTGGACTACGTTCTCAAAGTGCCAGGGTTCGTCCTCTCCCATCCAGTGGGGCAGAAGCACAAGGAATACCAGACCGTGCAGGAGTGCCACCAGGCCCAAACCGATTCCGGTTCGAATGGTGTGGGTCAAAAACGGTTGTTCCATGGGTTCTACGGCGCGCTGGGTGGCGAATCTTCCAGAGCAGAATAAGGGTACCACATCGCGGACCCGGGTCGATCGGCTACGGAGCGATGATCGGATCGATCACTTCGTACCCCATTTGAGCCAGTTGGCGTGCGATGTTGGCGCCCGCGTCGGCGGAGCGTGTTTCGATTAGGACCTCGACCTCCACGGATCCAATGGGGACTTTCCAGCCGGCGCGGTCGTGGCGCACGTCCCGAATGTTCGCGTGGGCGGCTTCCATGGCTTCGAGCATGCATCGAAGGGAGCCCGGTTCGTCCACCATTCGCAGGCGGATACTGGTCAGCCGGCCCCGGCGGGACAGGCCGGATTCGATCAATCGCCCAATGGTGGAAAGGTCGATGTTGCCGCCCGAGATCACCGCGCAAACCGTTTCCCTGGAGCGTACTTTGCCAGCCAGCATGGCGGCGATGGGAGTGACGGCGGCGGCTTCGGCCACGACCTTGTTCTTTTCCATGAGCTCGACCACGCCGGACTCGATCTCATCCTCGTTGACGGTCACCGTGCGATCCACCAGGTCGCGCACCACCTGGTAGGTCAAGTCCCCAACCTTGCCCACCCGGATGCCCTCGGCCAGGGTGCGCGGGGATTCGACCACGCGCTTTTCCCCCTCTTGGATGGATTGCACCATGGGGGAGGCCCCCTCGGCCTGCACGCCGATGATGGCGACCTCGGGGCGTAGGGCTTTGAGTGCCAGGGCCACGCCCGCGATCAATCCTCCACCGCCGATGGGCAGGATGACCGAACCCACGTCGGGGATTTGTTCCGCGATTTCGAGGCCCACGGTGCCCTGTCCGTAGATGACCTCCCAGTCGTCGAAGGGATGCACGGGGGTGCGGCCTTCCGCGTCCGCTATTTCGCGGGCATGGGCGGCGGCCTCGTCGTAGTTGGCACCATGCAGCACCACTTCGGCCCCGTAGCCCATGGTCCGTTCGACCTTCATGAGAGCCGTGTTGACGGGCATCACGATCTTAGAGCTGCAACCCGCCAGGCTCGCCGCCAGTGCCACGCCCTGGGCATGGTTGCCGGCGGAGGCTGCGATCAATCCCTTGGCCCGCGCTTCTTCCGGCAATGTCAGGATCCGATTGAGGGCTCCCCGGACCTTGAACGAACCCGTACGCTGCAAGTTCTCCAGCTTCAAGAACACATCCGTGCCAAGCGTTTCGCTAAAGGTGTACGAATAGACGGTCGGAGTGGTGCGGATGTGCGGGGCCAAGCGCTCCGCCGCAGCACGGATCTGCTCGAGAGCTTGGACCGGGTCTGTGGACTGACTCATGCACGTCAGTCTAGCGGTTTGGGATCCAGAACCAGCCGAAGAACCGAGGCGGGTAGGGGCCACGGCGGATCCGTTTCAGTTGCGGGTCACCGACGGGGACTCAAGCGGCCGACGACCAGTTCCGTTGTCTGGCCCGCGACAATGGAGATGGAATTCACCGGCAGTTTCAGTCTGGGGGTTGTGCTGTT
>JARGOW010000035.1 GCA_029212955.1 Planctomycetota bacterium
TATGAATCCTTCGGCGGCCAACGCGACACCTTGCAAGGAGTCATGGCCCACGCGGACGTGATCATCTCCACCACCGGCGTGCGTGGCTTGATCAAGCCAGAGTGGGTGCGCAAGGGCCAGGTGGTCTTCGCCCTCTCCAACCCGGACCCGGAAATCGAACCGATCCTGGCCCTCAAGGCCGGAGCCCGCTTCGCCGCCGACGGCAAGAACATCAACAACGTGCTCGGCTTCCCCGGCCTTTTCGCCGGCGCATTGAAAGCCGGCGCCAAGAGCTTCAGCCCCGAAATGCTCATCGCCGCCGCGGAGTCCATCTCCGCCCAAGCCCCCAAGGGCCGCCTGGTGCCCAGCCCCCTCAAGCGCCACATCCATACCGCCATCGCCGAAGCCGTGGCCGAAGCCGCCCGGGCCTCGGGCGCATAATTGCGGGGCTGCGGACTCCACGTGTCAAAAGACCGGTGCCACCGGCGTGGCCCCGTGGCCTCTTGGGACAGGGCTTTTGTTAGCCCCTGCAAAAGGGAATCAGCACATGCGTACCCAAGCGGTGAGTTAAAGCTCCCCCGTCACAGGCCTGCTAGGACGAAGTGTGGGACTTTGCCCCCTGCCCCTCGCTTCTTCGATGCAAGTACCAAAAGGCAACCGTAAGCAACGCACATACGGCCAAGTAGCTGAACGTGCCCACCGATTGGGTTCGCTCCAAGTTCGTGTCGTCGATCACCAACTCAAAGAGCCCCGCTTCAGCCCGAGCCCCCACGGTCCAGCCCGCGAAGTTCCAAGCCGCATGCAGACCAATCGGCACGGCCAGCCCCCGGGTGGCGACGGCCGCCATGCCCCAGACCATGCCAAAGGGAACCACCCCCATGAAGATAGTCTTCAACTCCCAGCCATAGAGCAGGTGGCTCAGACCAAAGGCGATTGCGGTAAAGACCACCGCAGGCCATAACCCAATCGCTCCCAAAAGTCGTTTCAACACGTGCCCTCGGAATCCACTCTCCTCCCTGCACGATGTGGACATCAAGCGCGCGAAGTACATCAAGACGATCGCCGCCCCGACCTCGGACCTCAGCTGAAACTGAATGGGCCCCCCAACGCTTGCGATGACGGCAAAGTGAACGCCAAAGGCTCCCGCCCCCACCAGCAGGCCAACAGCCAAACGCTTCCAACTCGAAAGGCTAGGTACATAATCTGCCCTCCAGTCGGATCCCTTCCAACCGCCCATTTTGATGGCCAGCGCGATCAATCCCAGGCTGCTGATGTAACCCCAAGCGGTAAGCTGCCACACCTTGGATTGAATTCCCATGCTGGTGAGGAACCCCACCAACAGGGATAGCACCGCGTACCCAACCCAAAACAACAGCACAGAAGCAACAACCCCGCCCACACTCTTTTTGGGAACACCTGTCTCGTCAATCGTCATGAACTCTCCGGCGGGACCCAATCATCCCGGAAATGGCAGGCTGGAAGTGTAGCAACCCATTGCCCACGGAACGAATACCGAGCCTCCCGGACACACAAAGATCGCACCATGACACGGCATCCAACCCTCCCCTCATATCCCGACGTTCGCCCAGCCCACGGAGCAAACCAGGCACCTCCACTGGTTTGGTGCGCCCCCCAAACCAGCCGAAGCCAACTCCAAAGAACCAAGAGGAGCCCTGAATAGAGCACCACTGCCAGCAACAATCCTGTACACTTCCCCCGCAACTGCCCGGGGCATCATCCCCGGCTAGCAACCCCCGCTGGTCAAAGAGTCGCGCAAGCCACCTCCCACCCAGCACTCAAACGCGGCCATAGCTCAGTTGGTAGAGCGTCAGCTTCCCAAGCTGAATGTCGAGGGTTCGAGTCCCTTTGGCCGCTCCAACTTAAACCGCCCTAGCGATACCGCTGGGGCGGTTTTTTTTGCTTGAATTGGTTATCTCCCCAAAAGGGTGGACCCAGGCCCGAGTGCACTTCCGGGTACACCTTTTGACCATTTTTCGAGCCATGAGCACCCGCAAACCGCGCAAGCCGCGCCTCCGCTTCAAAGGAATCGACGCACGTTTCTCCGGCGGATCCTGGAATTTCCGAGCACGAACCAAGCGCCACGGGCGCCAACACGTTGGGCCCTTCCGCGCTACCCAAGAGGAAGCAGGCGACGACTACCGAGCGCTCACTGAGCGGCTCAAGAACGGAGGCTTCTCCACCGTCAAGACTCTGGGCGAAGCCATCGACGCGGTCATAGCCAAGGCCAAGGCCCGCGGCAACAAGGAGATCACAATCAAGGGCCAGCCGACTCACCGGCCGCACCGAGAACAAACGAACATCGCCTGGCCTCAATGCCACAATCGCAGCTCGACTTCCTCGGAGTTCTATCAGATGCAATTCCTACCCCGCCGCCTGCTGACTCAAAAGGATGGGCAATTGCCCTGCGAGCGAGGACCAGGTCGCTCGAGGAGCCCGAATCATCCAAGTGGGTGGGGATCATCGAAACGCGAAAGCAAAGGGACGATGGCGTTATGGAGTTTAGCGTGCGATTCTCGAAGGCCGGCATAAGCCCGGCGGCGTTTCTGGTGATTGGGCAGTCCAAAAACCACCTGAAGACCAAGTACACAGGCTTGGACCCGTCCATCCCAAAGTGGACTGGGACGCCAGAATTGAGCGTTGGCGATGCGATTCTCCTATCCGGCAGGATTGTTGACGCCCCGGATCCCAATCGCGATTACGAGAGGGCAATGCTCCAGCCCACGTTCACCTTTTGGGCGCGATCGATAGCGAAGATTGAAGATCCTCGGCCGGCAATCGCCCAAGACCAGCTAACCGATGCCACCAAAGAAGTACTCCAGATTGGCCTGAGGCTGCATGAGGGCTTTGTTGCACACCCAGACAACACACAAGAGCAGGACGACGCCATGACCTCCAATCTAGCCAAGGAGCTTGGCCAGCCCACGGAGTACGTCTCAGCTTGCTATTTCGCATTCACGCAGTACCGGATCGACGGGCAGGCAGCGCCCACGGAAAAAGCGACAACCCTCATCACCACAGCATGGGGGCTAGAGAACTAGCGCGCCCATGAACTACCACGAAGCCACCAACATCAGCGTCACCGCCTCCCAGGCCAAGGTCGAGATCGAAAAGCATGACTGTGACTTCTACGAGTTCGTTACCGAGTACGGTATCCACCCCATCTACTCCGGTGCTGATGTGCTGGACTGGCTGGGGTATGAAACGAAACCACTCAACGCCCTCCACTTTACGCCCCACACAATTCCGCACGGTCTCCGGGGCTTCATTTGATTTTCAAAAGCCTGATCGTCTCCCGCCCCCAGGCTCCACTGCAAACAAAGTCCCCAGAATCCAGCTCGCCCAGGATCCTGTTAACACCAAATTCCCTTAAATCTGAGACCGACAACAATTCACAAGTATTCGAAAGCCGAAAAACTACCCCTGAAGCCCATACGAAGAATCGCCCACCTTGATTGTTGGCAAACGCTTGCCCGGTGGCAATGGGCTGCATGCCCAACCCCTTTTCCCCTGCAAGGCTGAGCCTCGCGCTGAAGGAAAGTTCCCCTTCAACTGAAACCTTCGCAACGATGAAATCTTCCAACACCGATGCGTCAATTCTGTGATTTTGAACACGCTCCCTGCTTAACTCAGAACTATGGCAAACAGCGATCCATCCATCACCAGAAACATTCTGCCCAACGAAGACAAGCCTAACCGTTCGAAAAACGTCTCCACCAGGGGAGATGTTTTCAGGATAGCGGCGGATTATGGAGGCCACAACATCTATGAATTCGCCCGTTTCTCGCCAGATTCCTCGTGAATCATAAGCCAAAGCTCCAACCCGCTTTCCAGTTGAATCCTCCGAACCTGCGTCAAGCACAATGCAACCCGAGAAGTGTGACGGAAAGTCGCCTTCCCTCACGCCGCCTTCTGCGTCCAGCCAAGTAAATCTATCATCAAAAAACTGGGCACAGTTCAATAACACGGACCTTCCAGATACTTCGGAAAGCGAAATAGCTGGATAGAAAAAGGAACTCCGCTCTAACTCCTGGAGCTCACTTATCGCGGCGAGACTCTTCGCGAGGGGCGCACTGTCTGGGTCTTCTTCAAGGGTCCATCCACGCCCAACATCCAAGAGCCCGATAGCTAGGCTTCGCCGGTGCAATCTACTCGGCCCTAGCTCCCAAACATCGTAGTCCCCACTGGCAATATTGACACCGTAGAGGCTGTAGGATAGACCCCTAGCAAACCGATCAGACCATTCCCCTTTCACGGAGTAGTACATCATTCCACTCTTCGTGACGGCAAGAGGCTCAAGCTCCTTGTTCCTGATCAAATTTCTAAACCCGGGCATATGCACTGCCTGTTTAAACGTGGTCACGCCAGAAGAAGATACGAGCAGCCCCTGGACTTCACTGAATGCTGAGTCGATAACCACTTGCCGGTCGTCCGGCAAGTCAATATGAGGGAGACTGCCTTGCAAGTGATTCCCGGCAGGGGAAATCCATGTAACCAAGATCCCCCCTAACATCATTATCAATGACCACCCCTTGTTGACTTGCACATTGCGATCATTCATTGTTCTCACTTTGGCTTGACATTGTGGTAGTTACCCGAACCCATGATCTTTTTAAGGGCCGCCGATCGACGATCTATAATGCTTTCGCAGTGTCTCTTAGCAGCTGTAGTTGCATTCTCATCTGAGCACCTTTTTCGTGCACCGTCCAGACATTTGATCTCATCATAGTATACTTCCTTCTCGGCAGCTCGCTGGCTTGGGGTCCAACGGGATATTGCATCAGTCCATGGTACGATAGTTCCATCCGGCACGTTGATACATGCATCCTCGTCAACGTGGTGATGATCGATGTGGTCTTGCTCGTGCTCCTTGAGGCAAGTATGGATTACATCTCCCCATATTCGTTACGGTGTTCGACCGAGCCTTTCCTGGCGGAAGCGCGAAGTGCTACGGGAAAGTGATCCCGATGCATTCGCCGGATTCAGCGCCGCCATTGGTTCCGCGGTACCAAGCTTGGAAGTATTGGGTGGTTCCCGCCAGGGCCTGGGCGTAGGGCAACCGGTAGGGTTCGCCTCCAAAGCTCAAACTTTCGTTTAGGCGGGTAACCATGGCGACTCCTCCACCCACGCAAAGGCCATTGCTAGGTACGATCGAAGAGGCCGCGTCGCTTTGCAATAGCAGATTGAGGGTATTGGGCGCTCCAGACTGCATCAGCCAGAGGTTTTCATGGTCGCCACCTGCCATGAGTTCGGCACCGGTGGTGCTGTTTCCCGGGCATTGCGATGTGCTGGGTACGGGATCCGGAGTCCATTCGATGGTGATATGGCCATCGAGCGTGGCACCGAAGTCATTGATTCGAACCCAGCTCCGGGGGACTTGAAAGCCACCCGAGTAAGTGAATGGGCCAAACGGATTGATTCCGTTCCACAGGAACAAGTCCGTCCAAGTCCAAACATTGCTATCGCAGTTGACTTGGAAGTTCGTCCCACTGTTTTGGAACAGCTGCACATCGGAAAAGCTTACGAACCCGGCATCGCCCGGATTCAACAAGCCGGAAGTGGCCTGGGTCACATGTCGATCGTAGGCGGAGCAATCCCCCACCTTGGGAGATAGATTCATGGCATTCGACCACAAGAACTCCGCGGGAGCGTTGTGCCCATTCACGACCAACATGTTCACGTTCCATTCTACGGACAGTTCCACTTCGAAAGACTCGACCTGACCGTGCCCGATTTCCGTAGGTCCTTGTAAACCAATATCCGCGTTCAACCACCACGTGGCCGCAGCCCCTACTCCGGTGTCCACGTATTCCTGTTGAAAGATGCGCGTTTCGGTTACGGATTGGGCGAGTCCCTGGGCGGCAAACAAGACAAGTGCCGCGGGTGCGAACAATAGTGTGAATTTCATGGGGTCAACACTATCTAACTCGCCCAGACCCCACAACCCACATTCGCTTTAGACTCCGATTCTCACTCCGGTACGTGGCCGACTACGCGTCATCCTGTTCGCAGGCATTGCCGATGGCTTCCAGGTCGCCCAGCATGCACTTCTTCATGGTGCCTTTCATGAGCACGCCAAAAATGGGCGCCATGATTTTCGCTCCGAAGGTCAAGGGTGTGGCCGTGAAAGACCAACGGACCTTTGTGCCGTCACCTTCGGGCTTGAATTCGAACAAGGTGGAATACCTGGAGCCATGGGACTCCGCTTCCACCGTGTAACTGTGGGGCGGATTGAAACCGGTGACCCACATGACTTCCGTGGCCTCTTTCTTGAACATCATTCTGGTTTCACGCCAGCGGGTGCCCTCACCGAATGGCCCTTCGGTCAAAACCTCAAGGGAAGTGATAGCCGGAACGCGATCCGCAGCCTTATCCAACTGTGTGAAGGCCTCAAAGGTCTTTTCGAGGGGAGCGGCGACTTGGGTACTGACGATCAGTTCGGACATGATGGTGGTTGGCTCGCGGAACAGGGTGGAGCCCAATGCTAGCGGGGATGCCCAAAAATGGCCAAGGGGAAGTGGGCGCACCGCTCAAGGCGACGAAACCGTGTCCCAACCCTTGCTCGCGTGGCTCCTAGAGCCAAGGCGGCGTGCGCTCGCCCGACTTGTAAATCGCTTCGTTTTTTCGGAACACGAGCAAATACATGATGAGCACGAAGGCCGCATATTGCCAAACCTGATAGGCGAAGCTCAGCGTCCCCGGGAACAGGAGTACGCCTGGCAATAGGGCCACAGCGAGCACGCAAATACTGCGATTGCACCAACAGATCGTGCGGCTCAGGAATTGAGTCACGGGGTCCTTGGTCATCTTTTGGCGGTCGTCTTGCATGGCTGGATCAAGGGGATTGTAACAATCAGAATTGGCGATCACCCCCGGGTTTTGGCGCTCCCTTTTCCAGTCGGACGGTAGGCGGGGTTGAGCCTGGCACCGCGCCCGCCGTGAACCTCCCATGGAGCGGGGACTTTTCCGACATGCATTTCGCCAGTTTCCGCCAATCCGCACACCCTGGCCTCCGTTCTCCCAGCAGATTCGAGCGCTCCCAGCAAAATGGGAGCCGACCGCTTACAAAGAGGTGCCTCCCATGACGCAATTCGACCACAACCCCCACCTTTCCATTGAAACACCCTGCCCCAAGACCTGGGCAGAACTGGATGGGGACAACCTCAAGCGCTTTTGCGGCAAGTGCCAAAAGCACGTACACAACGGAGAATCCATGACCCGAAGTGAGGCCGCCGCACTCGTCCGGCAAGGCGAGGGCGACGTTTGCATGCGGCTGGTCACAGATGACGAGGGTTCCATCCTTTACAAGGATTCCCCGCGCACGAGCAAACCCTCCTCCATCGTACGCCGAGCCGGGCTTGCCATTGCCGCTGGGGGGTTGGTGGCAGCCTGTACCAGCCAACCGGAAAAACAAGACGACCCGATTCACCCTCCGGTCCTCGGAACCGAAAAACCGGTCCAGACGGGTGCGCCAACCAGCGAGATCATGCTGGAAACCCTCGGCGAGATTTGTGTCGAACCCGAACCATCGGCCGCCGCCCTGCCCGAACGACCGATCGACTACAACATGATCGGCCAGGTGAAAGTGACGACCGTACCCGTGCAACCCCAATTGCTGGGCAGGGTACGATTGGCCGATACTCCGGAGCCTCCGGTCAAGGATTCCGAAATCTGTGAAAAGGAGAAGCCCGGGACCGCGATCTCCCCTGAGATGATTGGCACGCCCGCTCCCCCGCCCCGGGAGATCCTCGGCACACCCGGACCTCCCGCGCCCCAATAGCCCGACCACCCTACATCCAGCGTCGCAACATCGCTTCAACCCATGAAACGATTTGCGACGCTTCCTATTGGCCGCCCGGTCTCGCCCGCGTATAACCGGCCCATGAAGCCGATCGCCTTCCTGACCTCCGCAGACCTTCTACCCGGCCACCCGAACCGACGCGAGGACGCTTGGGAGTTTGACGTGCAATTCGCGGCCTTGGAAAAGGGATGTGTCGAACAAGGCCTGCGGTTGGAACCTGCCGTGTGGCGCACTCCGGAATTCCGCGCGGAGGACTATTCCGCCGTATTCCTGGGCACCGCCTGGGATTACGCCCTGGCGCCCGAGGAATTCCTGCAAGCCCTGGAGCGCATCCAAGAGGTCTGTCCCCTACTCAACCCGCTCGAGACCGTGCGCTGGAACATGGACAAGAGCTACCTGCGCGACCTGTCCGAACGGGGAGTGTCGGTGGTGCCCACGCTGTGGTTGCCCGATGCCCAGGAAGCCACTGTCGCCCCGGCTTTCGACGACCTGGATTGCGATACGGTGGTCGTCAAACCCCTGGTTGGCGCGAACGCGTGGCGCCAGGTCAAGGTACAACGCGGCCAAGCTTGGCCGGCTGCCAGCGAGCTTCCCCCCGGCGAATGCATGGTGCAGCCTTTCCTTCCGGCCGCCATGGAAGAGGGGGAGCTATCCTTGGTGTTTTTCGACCGCAAGTTCTCCCACTCCGTCTTGAAAGTGGCGGCTCCCGGGGAGTATCGCATCCAGTCCTCCTACGGCGGCAAGGAACTCGACTACCCCGTCAACGCCCAGGAGCTGGCTTTTGCCCAAGCCGCCGTGGATGACATGATGCGGGGGTCTGAAGGCCAGTGGCTTCTCATGGAGCTGGAGTTGATCGAACCCTTCCTCTATGCCAACCAGGGCCCGAATATGGGGCGCCTGTTTGCCGATGCGCTCGTGAGGCTTTTGCCTTCCCCGGCATAGCTCGAAGCCGGGTTCGGGTTGGACCCACTCCCGCTACGCGACACCGCATTGTGTTGCCTTGACCCGGAATCGAGGTCAGGCAATCGACCCTGGACACAAAAAAGTCGCCCACCCGAAAGTGCGCGACCCATTGAATGCTGGCGTCAAAGACCGGCTCTATTCTGATGCGGCAGGCTTGGGCATGTCGATTCCGCCCCAGCAGTTGGCGGTCCCGATTTCCCCATTGCCCGCAGATTTGATGTAGAGGAACAACTGCATGCGGTAGCCCACCATCCACTTGAGGGGAACCTCGAGCAAAGCACGACCCAGGCTCAGTTCGTGTCCGAGGGGGTGCTTGGCCGTCTTGTTGGCGAAGTCCTCATCGGACAAGTTCCCGAAGAGCTCTTTCAAACCCTCCTCTTGACGGTCGAGTGCGGCAGGAATCTCTTCGCCCGAAATGGATTCCGTGGATGCGGACCATTCGCGGTAGCCATCCCAGTTTCCATCGATCATGGATGTGGCACCGCCCATGGCGCAAAAGGCCAGGTAGCGCAGCACTTCCAGTGTGGTGCGTTGGCCTTCGGTGGGACGATACTCCAAGCCCCCGGCGGGAACTTTCGTGGCTAGGTGGCGCACGATTCGAATCTCGTCGAGCATGGAACTGAGGATGTCATTCTTGTTGAGCATGCCACCACAATACCACCCCAGCCCATCCTGAGGAATCAGGCGTTCCAACTTTCAAACCCCAAGAACGCCTGGACGCTATTCCTGCGCCGCACTCCGAATCTCCTCCAGAAGCTCCGCTAGCATTTGCGGGGTTGTAAACGGCTGAATGAGAGTCAAGCGTAGATAGAGGCTCTGGCCCAAACGCGTCTGCACCAGATAGAAATTGCCTGCCTTCAAAACTTGATTGCGGATCCGAGCCTGCTGGGCATTCCGGTCAGCACACTCCCGCCCCACGTAGCGAAAACAAACGATATTGCACCTGGGTTCCAATCCCAACTCAAAGTCGGCTGAGCTTCGAACCATCTCCGCAAAACTGCGGGTCAGCGCCAGGGCGCGATCGAAGTAATCCGCAAAGAGCTCGGTGCCAAAGGCCTGCAACAACACATAGGCCGTGGTCCCAAGGGCTCGCTTGGTGCACTCCATGGTGCGCAACCCCACATTGAACCATTCCTTTTCGGGATCATCTCCTTCGAACAGATAGCTGGCTTCCTGGGCAAAGGCCTCGTAGCTGCGCCGGTTCTCGCGAAACACAACGCCCGTGATCAAAGCTGGCATGAGCATCATTTTGTGCAGATCCCATACCACCGAGTCCGCCCGATGAATGCCCGCCAACAACCCCCGATGGTTGCTGTGCAGCAGGGCTGTTCCCCCGTGGGCCGCGTCCACATGGAGCCAAAGGCCATGGACTCCACAAAAATCAGCGATGGCTTCGATGGGATCAAAGGAACCCGTGGATGTGGTGCAATCGCTGGCTACCACGGCCAGGACCTTGCGCCCTGACCTCTCCGCTCGCTCCTTCGCAGCGGCCAAGCACTCGGGCCGCATGCGGAAATCCCCATCGACTTCCACCGGTTCGATGCCGCCCTCGCCCCAACCCATGATGCGCACCGCCCGAGCCACGCTGTAATGGTTTTGGGCGGAAGCCAGCACCGCGTAGTTCTCCTGCTGCCCTTGCGCCCACACATCCTGCCCGGCCCTGGCCTGCCGTGCCGCCAGCAGCGCGGTCAAGTTTCCAATCGATCCTCCATGGGTCAGTACCCCACCCGAATCCCCATCGAAACCAATTCGATCTGCCAGGAAACGAACCACATGGAGCTCCGCCGCCGTTTGCGACGGGCCCATCTCATACACGGCCATGCCATTGTTGAGGAGGGAGCCGATCATGTCGCAAAGGACTGCCGCCGGCAGAGGCGCGGACACCTGGTGCCCCACAAAGCCGGGATTGTGCAGATGGTTGGCTTGTTCGATGAAACGCTGCAGGCGTTCCACGATCTGACCGTCCCCACGATCGGGGAATTCCGAGGGCCAGGCCTCCATCATGGCCCCTGGCTCGGGCATGTCGAGTACAGGCAATTCGCGCGCCCGAGCCCTCTTCAAGTAGTCGGCTACCCTGTCGATCAACCGATGGCCCAACTCTCGAAAGGTCTCGGGGTCGTAGGCTTTCTCCAACCCCTGGTGCGGGGCCCATTCCTCGTTTCCTAGCACCGGCGCTTACCTTGTGCGCCGCACGTAAGCGCGCACCCTTTCTTCCAGGATGTCGAGGGGAACCGGGCCGGAACGCAGGATCACATCATGGAATTCGCCCAGGTCGAATTTCTTCTTCAACCGACTCTTGGCGTACTCCCGCAGTTCCAGGATTTTGATCATCCCGATTTTGTAGGCCGTGGCCTGGGAGGGCATCACGATGTAACGCTCGATGGCCTTCCGGCAATCCCCCTCCGGGTTGGGCGTGTTGGCCACCAGGAAGTCGATCGCCTGTTCGCGGGTCCAGCGCTTGGTGTGAATTCCCGTGTCCACAACCAGTCGGCAGGCGCGCCAAAGCTCCATGGCCAGTCGACCGAAGTCGGAGTAGGGATCCTGGTAGAACCCCATCTCCTTGGGAAGGAATTCGGTGTATAGACCCCAACCTTCGCTATAGGCCGTGTAGCCCCCAAACTTGCGGAAGCGCGGCACGCCCTCGAGCTCCTGGGCTATGGAAATCTGCATGTGATGTCCGGGGATGCCCTCATGGAACGCCAACGCTTCCATTTGATAGGTGGGCATATCCGCCATGTTGTACAAGTTCGCGTAGTACGTTCCCGGGCGGCTGCCGTCGGGGGCGCCGGCACTGTAGAAGGCCTTTCCCGCGGATTTGGCTCGGTAAGCTTCCACGGCCTTCACTTCCATTTCCGCCTTGGGCAGGGTATTGAACACCTCTGGAATGCGGTTGCGCATGTTGTCCACCATGGCAGTGGCCTCGTCCAGATAGGCCTGCCGCCCTTCATCCGTATTCGGGTAATAGAATCTCGGATCCGTGCGCAGGTGCTCAAAGAACGCTTCGAGCGGCCCGGGATAGCCCACCTTCTCCTGGATGGCGCGCATCTCGCCGTGGATGCGAGCCACCTCATCCTGACCCAATTCGAAAATCTCGTGGGGGGTCATTTGGGTCGTGGTCGTACGCTCCAAGGCGTAGGCGTAGTACTCGTCGCCAGCCGGCCACTTCCAAATTCCTGATTCTTCGGTCGCGCGCAATTGCTGGGCCTGCAGGACCTCGATCAAGTTTTCATAGCCCGGCCCCACGGAGGAAAGCAGCGCGCTCTCCGCGCGTGTAAGCAAGGCTTGGCTGCGGGAAGGCTCCAACCCATCCAAGCCCGCCAGCTTCTTTGTGAAGTCTGCCAGGAGGATGCTCGCTTCGCCGATCTCCGTAAAGGGCCGGCCCGCGATCACATTGCGGCAATCTTGAATCACCATGGGGAACACGAAACCCGGGGGAAGAATCCCCATCTCTTCGCGCCGAACCACGTCCGCCGCAAGCTGTTTCAGCAAGGGCCCCATGCCCTCGAGCCGCTTCACATAAGCCTCGGCCTGTTGAAGGTTTTTCACCCGGTGGGCGTTGATCAAGAGCGAGGGTGCACCCTTGTGCCGACCAAACATTTGATTGACCGGATAGTTGTACATGCGCCAGCGGTAGCCCTCGAGCTTGCGCTCCGCGTTGTACTCGAACAAGCGATAGCTGAGCGCATCCTCGTCGCTCAGATGCCCCACCCGGAATTCGTGGCGCATGCGATCCAGCGCCTTTTGCAAACGCTTTTGATCCTCCAGCTTGGCCCGCTCGGAACGGTCATCCCATTCCCCATTGCGGTCGTCCATGCCCATGCGCGTCATCCACTCTGGACTGCTGCGCAAGCTTTCTTCGAACACATCCTCCAGGAAGGCGTTCAGACGGGCGCCGTTGGCCTTGTGCAGTTTTGAGGTGGATTGACAACCAAGGAATACGACGCAGGTGATCAGCAGTAGATACTTCATAGGCACAGTTGGGGAGGCGCGCCAGGATACCGCACGCGCCAACGTGGGTCTCCCCCTGGTCTGCCATCACGCCTGGGATTTGCCCGAAGTTTTCAGTCCGCCTCGCCTGACTTCAAGCTGGCTTCCTTGCAGGTACGCAGCCATTTGGGCGCCCACAGGCTCACTAGGAAAGGTCCAAGCCATGGAGCCCCCCACTGGCAGGCGACCCCCAGGCTCATCTGCCCCTCCCCACCGCCGATAAACCGCAGCATCATGGAAAAACCGATCGGACCCAACGCGATGCAAAGGACGATGGCCGGCCAGAGTATCCCCAGGGGGAGCCCTGACTCCCTGCGGGTGAACAGCCCACCCGTCTCCCAGATGAAAGCGCTGGCCACCGCCAACAATCCCAGTCCCCAAAAGAGGGAGGTCCCATCCACTCCCGCGTGATATCCCACAATCCCTGCTAGGGCCCACATCACCGCGATTCCCCCCACGCGAGCGATGGACTGGATCCGCCTCCACTTGGGCTGCAGAGTCCAATAGCGTTCCTGCTCCGCCCTGCTTTGCATCTCTCCGCACACGGGGCATTCGGCGCTGCCACGTTCGATCCGAAAGGGTCGAAAGCAATACAGGCAAGTGCGCCTACCCAGGCCCTTGCGCCTGCGCCCCTTGGTTCGATCCTCCGATTCCATGGCCTTCAGCTTACAGGCTAGGCGCCCAGAAAACTGCGCAAGGCCTCCGCCGTGTGGCCCTTGCACAGGTCCAAAGGCGTTCCCGATTCCACCAGCTGCCCGCCACCGGGCCCGCCCTCGGGTCCCAGATCCAAAACCCAGTCCGCCCGGGCGACCAGGGAGAGTCGATGCTCACTCATGAGGATCGTATGCCCTTGATCCACTAGCTTTTGCATCCACCCATTCAAGCGGTCTATGTCCGATTCGTGCAATCCCTTGCCAGGCTCGTCCAGGAGGTACAACGCAGGCCCTTTGGATTGAACCGCGCCCGCAGCCAACACCACCCGCTGGCGTTCCCCCGCGGACAAACCGGGCATATCCCGACCCAGGGATAGGTGCCCTAGCCCGGCTTGGTCCAGGGCGTCCAGGGCAATCGACCACGGGCCATTCGAGGCCCCCTGGACCCCCGACAGCAAATCCCGGATCGGTTGCATAAGAACTTCAGCCACATTCATGCCGTTCCAGTCGACGACCAAACTGTCGGGGCGATAGCGCCCCCCTTCGCAGGCAGGACAGGGCAAGCTCAGGTCGCCCAT
>JARGOW010000036.1:0-5451 GCA_029212955.1 Planctomycetota bacterium
CCATCGCTTGTGGCACTTCAACAAGCAGCACGCCCGCTTGCACATTCGCCCCGACCTGCCCGAGAGTGCCTGGGGCGGGCGTGCCAAAGAGCTGACCATTCCTGCCAATGGAGAGTTGCTCATCACCCGTTCGATCCTGCAGGCGGATCGAGCATGGGCCACACTGATCGTGGACGGATATGAACCCGCGCAAGCAGAGCTAGATTTGTCCCAGCCAGGCACGACCGTGGAACTTGTGCGTCAACCACGTATCGAAGTCACGGTCGACTTGAATGGACCCGGTGCCAGCAAAACAGAAAGGGTCGATATCATGGTTTGCGCGCTTCCGCCCTTGGATGCCGCGGAAGCCGCCACCTCCAGTGTCAATGGGGAAGCGGGTTCGCGCAGCATGATCATGGACTACGGCCAGTTTGATCATTCGCTCAAAGGAGCTCCTGCGGGTGGCGTGTCCGTGTTTCCTTGGCCCATGGCCCAGGAAACCTGGGTGTACATTCGACCCACCGCGCGCACCGGTTACGAACCCATGAATATCAGTGCGTTTGGTCCTTTCCAAAGGGATGAAGGCTCCGTGACCTGCAATCTGGAAATCCCTGGCTGGGTCGTCACGGGTTCGATCGAAGGCGAGGGGGAAGGAGCGGGACTCGCGGACAAACGCGGTTCCCACATTTTCGCGCGGGTCGTATCCGCCACCACGGGGGACCCGATTCAGGACGCCGAGTTCCTGCGCATGATTGCGGGGAAGCACCGGGGTGTAGCGGAGTCGGAAGCCGACGGTACTTTGCAAGCCAGCATCAACCGGGATGAAGAAGGCTGCAGGATCTCGCACCGCCTCTATCACCCGGTATTTCTCAGCCCCCTAAAAGTTCGCCACGGAGAGGCGATCGAGTTGGGGGAGATCGCGCTCGAGCCCCTGAACCAGGTCCATGGCCAGCTGCTCGATCTTGCAGGGAATCCGTTGGGGGAGGACCGCAGCATCAGCTGGCAGGATCCGGAGCTGGGCGAACGGTGGGTGAGGTGCGAGGACGACGGCAGTTTCATCCTCGGTGTGTCCGGTTCACCCCCCGCATGGGTTTTCGTTTCCGACCCCGACAGCCCGCGTAGGATCAAATCCAAGGTGGCTTTGGTGCCAAGCCATGCGGATATAGAAACCGGGGCAGACAATGCCATGGTCTGCCGCATTCCGCCGGGCGCAGCGGTGACGGTGGAGATTGTTGGGTTGGATGCCAACGTGCTCAGCATCTTCGCCCCAATGATCCTGGTGGGGCCCGATGGTGCGCAGGCGAAGCTCTATCACACAAATACCCGTGGCGGCAAAGCGCTCTTCGATCTGTCCCTGCCCCCAGGCACCTACACGATGGTGAGTGGGTGGGTCATCTCAATCCCGCCGACCACGATCGAAGTTGCGCCGGGCGTCCACACGGAACCCATCATCGTCACAATCCAAGGCCAACCGAGGGTCCGCTAGGGGGTCGTTCGCTGTGATTTCCGCGCCGGGATGCCCGGCCGGGCCACGGGCAGCCACTTCCCAATCCGTGCCAGGGACCCTATCCTGACGCCCATGGAGTACCAACCCACATCGATTCCGGACGTCGTCCTTTGCATCCCCCAGGTGTTCGGCGACGAGCGCGGCTTTTTCCTTGAGACATTCCGTGCAGAGGAATTCGAAAAGCACTGCGCTCCTTTGAAGTTCGTCCAGGACAACCATTCCAAATCGACCCAGGGCATCCTGCGCGGATTGCACTATCAAAACCCGCGACCCCAGGGCAAGCTGGTGCGCGTGGTCGAGGGCGAGGTCTTCGATGTGGCCGTGGACATGCGTAAGGATTCACCCACCTTCGGCAAGTGGGTCGGCGAAACCCTGTCGGCGGAGAACAAGCACATGCTGTGGGTCCCTCCCGGATTCGCCCACGGCTTCTATGTGACCAGCCCCACCGCGGAATTCGTGTACAAGTGCACGGATTACTACGCGCCGGAAAACGACCACTCCCTGCTTTGGAACGACCCCGATGTGGGGATCGAGTGGCCCCTGGTCAACGGTCAGCCCCCGATCCTTTCCGGCAAGGACGAAGCAGGCAAACGCTTCCACGAAGCGAGCACTTTTTAGGCCGACGCGGGGCAAAACCAGGCCAGGCACCTTGCCACGCGGATGCGGTGGGGAGGTGCCTGACTTCGTTTGGGGTATTGAATTTGGGTGCCGAGGGCTTTGCGCTCGAAGGGCGGGCCTGGGAAACCTTCCCATGCGGGGGGACTTGGTGAAGGCTATACTGCCCCTATGAAAATCGTACACCACCCTGAGCGGCTCGAGGAACTCCCCACGCCTTCGCAAACGGAGCCCTGGCGGATCCTGATCAGCGGTTGCATGGCCGGTTGGGGCTGTGGCGTGGATGGCACGGATTACGGAATGAAGCATGCCTTGGCTGATTTTCAAGGGCTTGGGACCGCACAGTTGTTGCCATACTGCCCCGAAGATGTGGGCCTTGGCACGCCACGGACCATGCCGGATCTGCACGGGGGGGATGGCTTCGGCGTGCTCGATGGGAGCGCTCGGGTTCTCGATGAGCACGGCGGGGATCTCACGGAAGGCATGCTTGCTGGAGCGCGGGCCATGGTGGCCTTCGCCCGCGAAAACAAGGTACAGTTGGCAATCCTCACGGACATGAGCGGAGCCTGTGGGACCCAGGTGATCTCCGACGGCTGTCGTTTCGACGAGCCGCGTCGGTACCGGCGCGGGATGGGAGTGGCCGCAGCGATGCTTGTTCGCGAGGGCTTCCCCGTGGTCAGTTCGCGCGACTTCGCTACCCTTGGAAAAATCCGAGCACACTTGGATTCGACCTTCGAGCCGGATCCCAAGGCCCTCGACCACCACCAACAGCCGTGGGTGATCGAAAACCTACCCGAGTCCTGAACTCGAACCGATGGGCGTGGTTTCGGCGCGTGGAACTTGACCGGGTTTCGGGGCATGGATACGAAGGGGCATCCAAGTCCTGATAGGCATGGCGGGAAGTGTCACAGCGGGACCACGGGGCGCGCCAAATACGCCCTTTGGTTTGCGCTACTGATACACCACCTTTCGCCGCCCAGCCAGGCCGCCGGGGGAGTGAGTCTTCATATCGCCGCAAATGGCGATGCGCGCTTTGGTCCTTGCTCGAATGGATGGATCCGATCGGGTGGGATCACGAATCACAACTTCTGGTAGGGGGTGCGAACCATAGTGGTGTATTCGCGGCTCTACTGAAATGGAAGGCTAGTTGATGAACGTGACTTGATGGCCGTCGGAGAAGTTGGACGTGCTGGTGGGGTTGCTGTCCCGATGCCAGAATTGCCAGTTCCATGTTTCCCCGGGCATGATGGACACAGAGCCTTGGGGCTGCGGTATGTCGGCAAGGTCTACGGATAAAAGGGCAGAGCCTAAAGTCCCACTGAAGACGATCTCGCCCGGGCGATTGAACCGACCCACGTGTCCACCGATGCAAAGAATGCCTTGAGATCCTGGAGGGCTGATTCCTGTGCCTTGGTTCCGGCTCACTAGGAAGTATCCAAATTGGTTCAAGGGCAGATTGCGGACTCCAATTTGGAAGTCATTCTCCAGAAGAGATTCCGTGCCCGCGAAGAGCAACGTGGACATGTTCCCGGTTGAGTTGGCATTGCTGTCGCAGTACTGAAACGCAGGTACGCCGTCTGCCGGTACAATTTGGATTCCACTTATGCATCCGTCATCGTTTGTGGTGATGGGCCATGCGCTTGCATCGACAGGGACTCCAGGTTGAACGACTAGTGTGTGGATTGTGTGGGTGGCATCCTCGATGTAGCCATGCTCGAAGCTCCCGAACCACTGGGTTTGCTTGATTTCGTTTGCCGCACTTACAACCGTTCCTCCCCACAAGTCAGGAATCAATCCATAGGTGTACATGCGATATCTACCTGGAGGGAGACCATGGATCTGGAAATGTATTCCAGAATCGAATGGGGTCATGCTCAATCCATTCGCGAGCAACAGAGCGTCATCACCACTCGCAAACGGCATGTTGTTCGAGGATATGAAGTTGGTCGGTCCGGAAGTGATCTCAATAGAAACGGTGGTCAGGTTGTTGTCTAGGTCGAGCAATAGACCAGAAGACAACGGAGGTACTTGTCCTGTCAGCCAAAACCGGTTCCAAACCCCCGCTTGTCCTGCAGCGGCTGCATAAGTTTGGGCTGGGACTTCTACCTGGTTTGTTCCTTGCCAGGCCACATTGATTCCAGCTGGCATTTGTAATGCGGCCGCGGGTACAGCAAGAACCACAGAGCCGATTAAGTGGAGAACCTTCATAGATGGATGATGTGGGACTGCGGACGATCGCCGGTAGAACCAAGCGACGCACCCATTATAAGAGAAGTCCCTTCACCCAATGGATTGAGACACCAAAAATGCCTTGGTTCCGGCACGGGTGAGCCCAGGAGCAGTACCCGGCGGGCGAAATCAAGCGTGGCGTGATACGTTGCCCGGGACCTTGGGAGTCTGACCTTTGCGCGTGAAGTTCACTCTGAAACCATTCAGCGCACCGTTGCAACAACGGTGATGCTCGGAGAGAGAAGTGTGGCAGCGCCCCGAACGGGAGCTGAACGCTGCTCGGATTGGAATCTACGCGGGCAGCAGAAAAACCAATGAGGGCGTGGGTGCAGCGTGGACGAACAGGTTCGGTTTGAGAATTCGGCCGCCCGACTCCAGGTATGGAGCGCATTCGGCTTGTCCTTATTACAATAGCGACGTTCTTGGATGCTGCGCGGAAAGGACTCCAAGACCCCACAACGAAAAGAAACCATGACCCGACTGCGTGCCACCCTAATCAAGAAACTGGAACGGATTCCGGGTCTGGAGGACAAACCCTCTATCGTTGCGGGCGGTTCTGCGCTCTTCTACAACGGCAAGGAAATAGCCCACTTTCACAACGACAGAGAACTGGATTTGCGATTGACCAAACCGATTATCAAGAGTGAGGGCCTCTCGCATTTTTCAGATTCCGATATCCACCCAAGGCGGGCCAGCGGTTCCCAGTGGATCGAACTGCGCTTTACCAAAGCAAAAGAAGTCGACGAAGTGGTGCGGCTCGTCAAGCTGGCGATTGAGCAGTACTGATTGTCTCCGAGGTTGATTTGTTTCCCACGCCAAACTTCGCGGCGAGGGGAGCACCGCTCGTTTGCGATAGGTTTGGCGTCCATTTTTGTGGATGCTCAAGGCCTAGCAGCGTGAGGGCTTGGCTCCCAAACCCTTGCTCCGATTCAGAATTGAACGACGTGCGCTTAGGGGACAGGAGTTCCAAAGGGACAGTTTCGTGGGGGGAGGCTTCGAAACAGCGTGGACCTTTCAGCGAGCGCGTTCTGGATTTACAGGGCCTCCTCCAGATCCGGTCTGAGCATGGGATCGAGCTGAACGGTGCTGGAGTGCGCGATCCCTTCTGTTTCGAGGATGAT
>JARGOW010000036.1:5470-13858 GCA_029212955.1 Planctomycetota bacterium
CCGCTTGCAATAAAGAGGGTGGGACTTCTTTCAAAGTTGCGTGATTGGCAATGGGTGCGCGGACCGTGGCCGGTAGCACCCGGTGCGCCAAACAAGGCTACCAGAATACTACGACCGGACCCGGTGTCTCCAACCTTCCGGGCTACCCTGTTCGAAGCTGGCCGCTTGAGGAGGTCTCACTCAGATCCCAATCACAGGCCTGGCCCATTTTCGTGGCAATGACTAAACTGTGCCGGCGGGCAATCTCCGTGACCCCATGAGCATTTTTCTTCGTCCAGTCGTGATTGTGGCAATCGCCTTGCTGCTATTGCCAGCTTGCGCAACCGTAGAAATCCGGTTGGTCGGGTGTTCTGTTGTTGCCGAACAGCCAGAAAGTAACGCCGTCCATTACGAGTACCGTGATGGCGTCGTAGCTCGGAAGGATGGCGAATTCATAGTCATTTGGATCGCAGCCAATGGGAATCTCGAGGACCGTGCAAGGTCGGTGACACATCATCTCTTTTTTAAGGTTGGTCTATTTGATTCGGGCGATGGGTACGAGGACCTGGCGGGGGGGCTTGTATTGAGGGCTGAAGGAGCAGAGCTGGCCGTGATGGGCGACAACCTTCGCGACCGTGAAGGTCTGTACAAGTGCTACTTCCGGACCGACGTCAAGTTTCTAGACATTGAAAGATGATGGTTCACGGATGGCGTTTCCAAATTCAGAGAAGCTTTCCGCAACGAACCACTGCGCATTCGCTTCGGCGGTGGCACCATGTGGGGCGCCCGACTCTCGTCCAATTCTGTGCGGCTTCCAATCATCTTGGAAGACGGCTCAAGACGGCTTGAAGTTGCGAAAAAGTTGTGAGGAGCACCAGGCCGGGGCGGTAGTGCTCCGCCAATCGAATTGGATCGATCTTTTTGCGCTAGAGGATGAGTTGGTGACAGTAGGATCGTCTTGCGGACTTTGCCTAGCAGGTAGGTTCGCAGCCCGCAGGTCTTCGGATTTTCGGCATCCAGGTGGCCCTTCGCGCGGCTCAAGTAGAACATGCGCGGGTGGGCATTCGATAGGGCGGATGACTTTGGGGCGCCTGATGGAGCAGATGGCATCGGGGAGAGTGGCAGCTCCTGGTTCTTAGACGCGGTGCAGGCATTCTTCCACGATGTTTCAGTGCTAGACGGTATCGAAGAGGGGGCGGTGGAGTTGGCCCTCGTCCGAGTCATATGGATTTGGATACCCTGCACATAGCGTTGGGAATGGAATCCGCATTGCCAATTCCGTAGGCCACTGAGCAGACTACTTGTAGTTGAATGCTCTCAGCTTGATTTGATGCTCGGTGGTTAGCGCATCCAGCTTGGATTGGATCTCCTCGGGTGGATTATCCAACTGGGAAAGGGCCATGGCGCATTCGGTTGCCATGGTGGATCGGAGCTCCAGCACCTCCGGGTCCGCGGCTGATTCCAGTTCAATGCTCAGTTCCACCGCTCGAAGGAACAGGTTTGCCGCATCGATCCACTGCTCTGAGTCGGTGTGCACAATCGCCTGGTAGCGCGAAGCGAAAACTCGAAGGTTTGGGGCTAGGGCAGGTGGGGGGCAGGTGTCGATCGCCAAGCGTGCCAAGTTCGCATATTCGGCTGAAAGGCCACGCTCTCCCTGCGCGCGTGCGGTTTGGCTGAGGAGGCTATAGGCGTTAAAGCGAGCCACATGACTATTGCGGTCCGTGCCATCACTGACGGCCTCTGCTGCGGACTTAAAGGTCGTGTATGCCGCATCCGAGTCGCCCGTGCTGCTGTAGGCCCTTGCGAGGTCGTATAGCATTTCATGGCGCTGAAAGGGGGTGTCGAATTCCCTCTCCCCATCACATTGCAGGGCCACTTCAAGCACCTCGATGGTTTTGCGATGGTTGCCCTCGGAGACATGGCACTCGCCCAGCAATTTGAGCACTCGGAACAGTCGATAACCATCCCCGTTGAGAGACTCCTCAATCGGTGGAAGGGGAGTCAATTCCGGTAGGGCATTTGAATACTGACCAAGGCGAATGAGGTACTTGGCCAAGAAATATTTCGCGTCAACCCATTGGGGTGTGTTTGTGAGGTCAGCACTTTCAATGTATGCGATGGCTTCTCTCATGGCCGCCGCGGCTTCAGGGTCCCTTCCCATGCCAGCCAATGCGACGGCCTTGGTTTTTAGGATCCTTCCGGGGAAATCAAGCAGGTGGTCCGATGGCTCCAGGGTTTTCATGGCTTCAAAGGCGGGCTGAAGTGCAGTAAGCGAAGTTTCAAAATCTCCCAACTTTGTGTAGGCAATAGCGAGACGTTCGCAGGCCTGGGCGTAGCAAAATGCGAGTTCAGGTGTCGTTGGGCTTGCAACGGACTCTTTTGCTCTTATGGCGGCACTCAATGCTTCGTCGCGCCTGCCCAACTGGCCCAGGATTAGAGAATAGGTCAGATAGGTGGAGTGGACAGCGGTTGCTTTGGCGCTTGGGTGTTGCTCGATCAATCGGACCGCGGATTCAATGTCGTTCAGGGCCAAATCCAATCTGCCTGCGCCGTAGTGGGCGTTCGCGAATGATTTTAGGAATTCAACCTGTAGGGCGGGAGCTTGGTCGAACAACCTGGGGACTTGTAAGGACGCATTCTCCAGTTGGTCCGAAAGTGTGATCTTGCTGCCCTGAATCGACGTGTGTGTTTTGCTGATCAGGTTGCCATAAAACTGGAGTCCGCGTTCCGCGAAATTGGCCTGCTTAAGGATTTCGGTGTTGGCCTGGTCGACGACCTTAAGCGCTGCATCCTTGGCCAGACTTGCTTCTTGTTCTTTTAGATACAGGTACGTGGACAATCCGCCGCCCCCGACCAAAAGAATCAATGCCGCGGCTATGGCAAAGGAGGCCAGCCGGTTGCGCCTGCCAAAGCAGCGCAGTTGGTATAACGCACTCGGAGGTCTTGCCAGGATCACCTCCTTTGCAAGGAGCCGACGAATGTCCTCTGAGAAGGCATCGGCTGTTGCGTAGCGGTTGATTTTATCCCGGGCCATCGCCGTTTGAACAACGGTGTTCAGGTCTTGGGATACGTTCGGATACTTGTTTAGGCTCCTTGGTTTGGCCTCACCGATGGCGCGCATGGCCTCTGTGATACTTGCACCATTGGGGACAATGGCGTGTTTGCCTGAAATCAGTTCGTACGTGATGATGCCCATGGCATATATGTCGGACTGAGTGCCCACTTCGGCCGGGTCACCACCCACCTGCTCCGGGCTCATGTATGCCAGGGTGCCGAATACTTCTCCCGCGCGAGTCTGCACAGCAGACTTCTCTTTGGCAGCGAGTCTCGCCACTCCGAAGTCCACAATGCGCGGCGATCCGGATGGGTCGACGAGAATGTTGGCGGGTTTGAGGTCGCGATGTACCACGCCTTTGCTATGGGCATGTGCGATGCCACCCAATATGCGTTCCACCAATTGCAGGATGGCTCGTACATCTAGGGAGTGTTCGTGGACGTATTGGTCGAGGGGGATGCCGTCCACATATTCCATGGCAATCCAGGGTCGTGGTCCGCCGGGAAGATTGGACTGTCCTGTGTCGTATATGTGGGCGATGGAGGGGTGTTGCAACCAGCCTAGGACTTCCGCTTCCAATTCAAAGCGCGCTCGCTGTGCTGGGTCATCGACCCAGCGCAGAACTTTCAGTGCCACCGAGCGGGTGGGTTTTTCCTGTTGGGCTTCGTACACAATGCCCATACCCCCAACGCCAAGTTTTCGTTTGATGGAATAGGGTCCAATTGTCTTGGGAGTGTCTTCTTCCTGCGCTATGGCCTGCAAGTCAATTTTGATGGATGCCCGGTCGAGGCCATTTGGTTGGTCCTTCTCGGCCTGAAGCATGGCCTTGACCTCAGCCTTTAGGGAGTCATCGGCTCCACACGCAGTGTCCAGGTAGGCGTCGTGTTCTTCTTCGGGCAAGTCGCAAGCCGCGAGAAAAATCCTTCCGATGGTTTCGTGGGTAGGATTAGGCATGGTGCAGAGGTTTCAGCAATGCCTCTAGCTTGCAGGCTGTTGGCGATTTGGTGGTTTGCGCCTGGAGGGGCCAGATTACAGATGCTTCTTGGGGGCGGGTTCGGGATCGGCGAGCCTGGCCAGGAGCCAAGCTTGTGCCACGCGCCATTCCCGCACGACGGTTGAAATGGATAACTTCAGCACTCCTGCGACTTCCTCGATCGACAACCCACCGAAGAAGCGCAATTCCACCACCTTGGCTTGCCTGGGCGAAGCGGCATTGAGAGAATCCAACGCTTCGTGGAGTGCGATGACGTCAATGACGGGCGCTTCTTCCGTCGCGGGGTCGAGGGAAAGTGTTACGCGCTTCCAATTACCACCCCGCTTATCCGCCCCCTGTGCCCGGGCATGATCCACAAGGATTCTTCGCATGGCCTGGCTAGCGAGCGCAAAGAAGTGCTCTTGCTCTGCGCACTGAGCGACCGCGTCCTCCTCCAAGCGTATCCAGGCTTCATGAACTAGGGCGGTGGGCCGAAGTGTATGCCCGGTTCGCTCCTTGCGAAGATGCGCAGAGGCCAGGTTTCGAAGTGTCCCGTAAACCGTCAAACCGAAGGCGTGTTCGATGTTGTGGTCGGAGTATCCCCATGCTTCAGGCATGGCCACATTGTACTCGAGTTGCTTTAGAATGGAGGTTCAATCGGGACTGGAGCTCTGGAATGCCCCAACGCAAAATCACGATCCTCGGACCGGGATTTGGTGTTGGGGCTTTCGCGGAAAGGGTTTCCTTAGAGGAACGTCACCATTAAACCATCGGTGAAATTGCTGGCGGGCAGGTTGTTGACCGTGTCCCTGTGCCACCATTGGAAATGCAAGGTTTCTCCCGATTGGACGGGGACGGGTGCCGAGTTGGGTTTGGGGATGGCAAGCAGGTTCACGGGGTGTGTTGCGGTCCCGGTTGAGCCAGTCGATTGTAGAGCATCCCAATAGCGTCCGAGCGTACCGCCGACACAGAGATTGCCCAGACTCCCGCCGGGATTCTGCAAGAACGTGCTTGAGGTTCCTACTAGCATGAAGGTGAACACATCCTGTGGTAGCCCCGAAGCATGCATGGTGAAGTCATTTGAGGAAATGTATTGGTTTCCAGTGGCCGAGGCCACGCCAGACAACCCCGTTGAGTTGGGTACTGACGTGCAAAAGTTCACAAAAGGGTCGCAGTTCGCATTTTCCCATGAGTCCAGGGCATCTTGGACCAGTGCCGACCAAAGTGTGGTCACGCCGGCTCCAATGCTGTTGTCGGCATTCGTTCCCGTCGAGGCATCGTTGACCCACGCTCCAATGAAGTACTCCCTTACGCTTGTACTGCAACCATTCCGGAAGGGAATGCGAACATAGGCTCCAATGCTGCGATGATGCTCAGGACCCGAGTTGCAGGTGTAGGAGCCGCCCTTATGGGCGTATTCGATTCCTGCAAGGAAGGCGGCCTTTTCGCTGCTATGCAATGGAGAGTTGGCAACCAGATTGTTCAACACAGACTGAGTGTTGTAACCACTCGACCCGAATTGAGGCCCATTGAGCATGCTGTCATAAAAGTCGTCCTCAAGGGGCCCGAGGTTTCCAAGGGCCACATGGCTGTGGATTCGCCCAAAATCAATCAATGTGGATTGGTTGCGCGGGCTTCCACATAAGCAGCCAATGGTGTGTCGAATCTGAATTCCGGTTGCGCCTATGCTATGGGCATGGGCCTCAATGTTTGCGGTTCCGATCCGTGCGCGGACAGCTTCGGTATCCGTATTGGAGCTCAGCTCCATCATTCGAGCCAGTGCGGCCCCGTAGGTTCTGATGACAAGGGAAGTGCCATCGGGGCAAGAGCCATTGAGTCCAGTATAGACTCCAATCGGGTTGGCAAGACTATCGGACCCTAGGGCGATACGCCGCATCGCGGTATACAGGTAGGCAGTTTTCATCAGGCTGGCCGGTTCAAAGACAATGTCCTCCTGGACCCCAGCGGAAACCACATGGCCATGGTCCAACCGTGCCAGCGAGAGCCCACTGGAGGCGGACAGGGGGAGGTGGTCTCGCATGGCATGATTGGCCTCAATGGCCAGGTCATTGTCATTTTGCCTCATGGTGATCACGAAACGAGGCCCATTGAATACTTCGTATCGCTCCACATCGATGATGCGTGCTGCGAATTGGCTGACATACAATCCCACTTGGCTGAGGGTCAAACCATACAAGTGATAGGTCGCATCCCCGTCGCCAGGAACCATGACGGCGCTGTATCCACCGCCGACGGGCGCGCGCTCGAGATCGATCAGGCGAGCGTTGTTCTGGGACAGGAAGTTATCGATCACGGATGACGAAACTCCCATGTAGAACCACCAGCCCGTTTGATGCACGCCCGTGTTTGTGATCCAGACAAATGCGTATCGGGTTTCGGAGCCATCCCAATACGACTGTATGTCGAGGATTCGGCGGGTTGGATTCGCATTGACCCATGCGACAACTTGGCTCGAGGTCATCGAGGTCCGCCACCAATGGTCGGATGCATAATCCGCCCCGGTGTTTGGGATCATCACGACGGCATAACGCAGACCTGCGGAAGTCATGTAAGGTTCAAGATCGATCAACCGCGCGTTGTTCTGGTTGAGGAAGTTGGACACGTCGGCTGGCGTTAGATTGAAGTACCACCACCAACCCTTGGCGTATTCCCCCGTGTTTCGGACGAAGGCGGCTGTGAACCTGAGCGGGCTGGCGGTATCCACTTCGATGTCGACGACCCGATAGCCCGCATTCACTTGGGCGGTGACCTCCACATCGGTAGCGTTGGTCAGCCAAACCCAAGCGGTGGGGGTCGTGATGTCGGTTTGGGCTTGGGCGGATGCGCTGGGGGACATGGCCACTACGGCGCATAACACTGCCAAGGCTCTTCGTATCGTTTGTTTGAGATTCATGGGACCGGATGTGGGTGTGATGGGGGCGGAAATGGGGACCAGGTCCCAGGCGACCCGCCTAGCGGACAGGGCTATGACTGGGCAGGGAATTGGGTCCATTAGGGACGCGAAAATCCGTGCAGCGCATGGTCATCGATTCCCCGAATCTTTCGAATGAAGGACTCCCGCAAGCCGGATTTCATCCCACGGAGACGTTTGATCGCATTCGACAGGTTCGACCGTTGAATCACATGAGCCGGTGCTGTTTGGGTCAGATGGGCCCATGGTCTTGGATTTTGTGGCTGACCGGGTAGGGCATGCGGGCCATCGTGGGAGGGGTGATCCCTTGGGACTGGGCTTGGGAATTGCGCGCTGCCTGCACCATAGGATTTAGGGGAAACAGGGCTCAAAAATCAGCTGTCCACGTGGCTGGGGGGGGGCAGGCCCAGATTGTTGGGAGATTCATGATCAGGGCGGAAGGGGTTTTGCGCGTAACAAGTAGCCCAGAGCGTGGGCCCATAGGGCCTATATCTGGGCCCATTCCGTCCCACAGATGCAGCTCCTAAAATCCCCATGAAACTCCCCAAGTACATTTTTCAAATCTTATCCGCGGCTTGTTTGGTCGCAATGTTGACGCCGGCTTTGAAGGCGCAAGCGCAGACCGATCTTTCCACGCCCACCAATTGGCTCTGGTTGACCCAAACGACGGTGCCCCAGGTGATTAGCCATGAGCTCAATGGACTCAGGGTGGTAGACATTGAGGTCGAGAACGCAAGCCCCGTCCACCTCAGTGTTTCGATGGTTCAAAATACGGGCGTTTACGCCAAGAACTCCTGGTGGTATGTGGGTCTGACCTTCAGTTCGGTGAATACCCTATTGGTCCAGAACAACGCGCGGTTGATCGACGTGGAGCCGTATCTGACCACAAATGGCGTGCGGTTTGCCGTGGTCATGATTGAGAACACGGGGAGTGATTTTGCTTCGAATCATGGTTGGCAATTCAATTTCTCCGAGGCCCAGGTCGATGCTTGGGTGAATTTGAACCCCAACCTGCGGATTCTGGATCTGCAAACCTATGACGACGGGACCGGAACTCGTTTCGCCTTTACTTTTATAGGCAATTCGGGCGCGCACCAATCGGATTGGTGGTACTTCCTGGATGTTTCATCCGCGGTGATCAGCAGCTTCAATTCCGGCAATGACGTTCGGATGATAGACCTGGAACGCACGACGATCGGAGGCGGATACAGTGCGGTGTTCGTGCCCGGGGATGGGGAACTCACCCATTTCAGAATCGGTATGACCCTCGATGAGCTAGCCTCGTACCTCAGTCAGAACGGATTCCGACTGACGGATATTGAACGCCACGAAGTATTCAATGGCCCTCGTTTTTCGGTCCTGATGAGGTACGCGGTCAATGAGCGTAGTTACCAGGCCAACGGATTGATGCGGGCTTTCCTTTCGGAAAGTACCGCTAGTGGATTGTCG
>JARGOW010000037.1 GCA_029212955.1 Planctomycetota bacterium
CCCATTTCGAGGGATGCGGGAATCGCGGATGCGGTGATGACCTCGTCGTCATCCAGGCCCTGACCAAAGAACTCAGCGACGCCGCCGACTTCCAAGGTACCGAGCAGGGAGTCGATCGGGATCGGGATGAGCACGCCACCGGTGACGGGGGTCAGTGCGGCGCCGATCAGGATACTTTCCACGTGGAAGTAGCGCAGCGGATTGGGCAGCACGCTGTGGTTGGGACGCGGCTCGAACCGGGAAGCCACTTCGGCGTGGTTCGGGTTGTCCGGGTTGTGGTTCAAGAAATGGCGACGCAGGGTCAGCTCGACGCTTTGCTTGCGCTCGTGCTGGAAGTCCCGGTAGGTGCCATCGCGCTGGGAATCGTATCCCAGGAAGAAACGGCCGATCCGGGGAGCGACCGATTGGTGGCTCCAGTGGTCGTCGATGTTCTGGCCCGCGGCCGTGAAGTCATAACCTTTGGTGGTCATGTGACAGCTGAAGCTGCCGAGGGCTAGGGTAGCAGCAAGGAAAAGACGGTTCATCTGCATGCGATTGGGGGGCTTACGCGGGGGGACGGAGCTTCGCTAGGAGGTCGCTCCAGGCCATTGGAGGGGCGGATTCTACTCGCCAGCATAGACATAAGTCCAGGAGACGCACAGAATCCCCTGGGGGTTTCGGCCGGATCTAGTGATTCGGGGGGCCCCGGTTACCCATGACGAGCGATTCCGGCCCGAAAAATCCGCCCCAGGCCCTGCGTTTGGGCCTCTACGGCGGGTCCTTTGACCCCATCCACACCGGACACCTGGCCGTGGCCCAGCGGGCCCGGGCAGCTTTCGATCTGTCCCAGGTGTGGTTTTTGCCAGCATCCGTGCCTCCCCATAAGCTGGACAAGCGCCTGGCGGGGGGGCGCGATCGGGTCTGTATGCTCGAATTGGCCCTGGCGGACCTGGAGTGGGCCCGGGTGGAACCCATGGAATTGGGCCGGGAGGGACCCTCCTATACCTACGACACCGCGGAGCAGGTGTGGAATGGCCTGCCCGAAGGCTCCCAGGTCTACCTCTTATTGGGTGGGGACAACCTACCCGGTTTGCCCGGCTGGTATCGGGCCCAGGAACTCCTGGAGTTGGTCCAGCCCATCGTATTGGGGCGATCGGGGGATGGGCCCGATCCCGTGGGCGCGCTGGATGGGCGGCTTCCGACCGAGTTGCTGGAAAAGCTCCGGGCGGGATTCTTGGATCTGCCGCCCGCTCCCGGATGCGCCAGCGATATCCGGGCGGCCATGGCCTCCGGAGCACGGGATGTGGACCTCCACCTGCCTCCGGGTGTGGAGCCATACATCCGCCGTAGAGCCTTGTATGGGGCGGGTTTGCGGACTCCCGGGGTGGACCGATGAGCCCCGAATGGCAGGCGGTCCTGGGCATGGGAACGGCCCTTTTGGTGACGCCGATATTGGCGCTTGGGAGCCTGCGTAGTGGGCTGTTCACCGATTCCAAGTCCGCTGGCCATGAATGGCGCAAGCCCAGAAGTCAGGCCGTGGCGCTGGTGGGCGGCGCGGCTGTTCTGGTCGGATTGGCTGCAACCGGGGTTTCCTTGCCCTGGGCGGCGCTCTGCGCGGCGTTCCTGTTGGGTGCCTTGGATGATCTGTGGCCCCTGCCCGCCGCGTTCAAGCTTCTTGGGCAAGTGGGGGCGGGTTGGCTCTTGGCCCACGAAATGGGATATGAGGGCATGGAGTCCGCCCTGGCAGTCTTGTTGGCGGTGGCCGCCCAGAATGCCATGAACACCTGGGATCATGCGGATGGGCTGTGTGCCGGATTGGCTGGGTTCGCACTGCCTCCGGTCTTGGCCGGACCCTTTTTGGGGTTCCTCCCTTGGAACCTGTTGCTGCTACGCAAGGACAAGGAATCGAGCGGGCCGGGGGTGCCCTGGGCCTATCTGGGCGACGCGGGCTCCCATTTGGCGGGAATTCTCATGGTCTGGTACGAGCCGGCGCGACCCCTGTTGCTGCTGCCCCTATTGGATTTGGCCAGGGTAGCGTGGTTGCGGATTCTGGCCGGTGAGCGCTTCTGGGTGGGGGATCGGCGGCACCTGGGACATCGCCTGCTGGATGTGGGGTTGGTGCCCAAATTGGCCGCCCTTTTGGCCCTGATGCCTTGTTTGCCGCTCTTGGCCGTCGATCGCATGGGCCTGAAAGTGGCGGGTTTGGCCTGTACGGCCCTCATGGTGGGCCTCCTGTGGGTGGCCGCACCGCCACAGGACGATTCCCAGGCCCATGAAAACGACGAAATGTAATCGGTGGCATGCGCACCCGTGTCCGCCGCCACTCGCTTCCCGATAATCTCCGCCCCAACGGCGTGTGACTCCGCGCGCCCCCAACCTTCGATCCGATCGATTCGGACCCTCGCCAGGATCCACCGTGACCTATCCCCTAACCGCCATCATCTCCGATCTACACGGCAACACGCCGGCGCTGGAGGAAGCCTTGCGCGATGCACATGCGCGCGGTGTTCGCAGGTACGTATGCCTGGGGGATGTGGTGGGTTACGGTGCCCATCCGCGCTACTGCCTGGCCCGCGTCATGGGGTTGGTTGCGGAGGGTGCATTGGATCCCGATGGGGAACCCTTGGAACAAGGCCTGTGCCTGTTGGGCAACCACGAGGATGCGCTTCTCTTCCATGCGGACGATTTCAACCCGAAGGCCCGCGCTGCCATCGAATGGACCCGCGAGGAAATCAGCCGGGACGAGGAACGTTCGGACGAGTTCTGGGAGTTCCTCGGACAATTGAATTCGTGCGAGCGCGACGACATCGCCATGTTCGCCCACGGGTCCCCGCGCGATCCGGTGCGGGAGTACATCCTTCCGCGGGATGGATCGTGAGGTTTGCTTTATCGGGCACAGCCATGTGCCGTGCATCTACACCGATGATGGCCGCGTGCGCCGGCCCAAGGATTCAGGCGCGAAGATTTGCCTGGACGAGCTGAAGAGCGAAAAAACCATTGTCAACGTGGGGTCCGTTGGCCAACCCAGGGATCAAGATCCGCGACTCTCCTACGTCTTGTTCGACGGGGAATGCGTGACGTTCTTGCGCCTGGAATACGATCATGGGCAAGCTGCGGATTCGATTCGCTCCGTGCCCGAACTTCCCGATTTCCTTGCCGATCGCTTGGCCCAAGGGCGCTAGCGAACGTCGGCCTTTCCACCCTAGATACCCGTGGACATTAAGCGCTTCGGCCTTTTCCTACTTCTGAGCTGGGCAATCATGCTCTTTCTGTTCCCCAAGCCGGACAAACCGGTGGATTCGGGGAACCCTTCGGGCACAAACACCGAAAGCGTGACCCCCGGCGGCGGTGCTGCCAGCGGGGAGAACGCGCAGGACGGGGGCGCGGCCGAGGTCGCAACCTCCTTGTCGGCGGGGCCGGATCAGGCGGAACCCTGGAGCGAGACCTTCGTGCTGGGCGACATCGGTCAAGTTGGCAGCTATCAGGCGACGTTCAGTAGCCTGGGCGGAACCCTAGCGGAACTGCGCCTGACGGATTACTACACCACGAACAAGGAGGAGCTGGACAAGGCGGATCCCAAGTTCTGGATGCCCCTGGTCAAGCCCGTCTTGACCGAAACCGGCATGCGTGGGTCGCTGGGATTGCAGCCCGGACCGAGCGCCAAGGATTTGGTCCCCTACGATCTGGAGCAGATCCATTGGAACCATGAGGTGCTGAGAGGCATCGATGGTGAATCGGTCGATGGCGTGCGATTCTTTCACACGACGAGCGCGGGGCTGACCCTGGAGAAGACCGTCCGCCGCATTCCTGGCAAGCACAGTCTGCAAGTGGAGATCGCCCTGTCGGGCACCACCGGCGTGACGAACAATGCTCCGGTGAGCTTCCAGTTCATTCCGGCCTTGGGTGTTCCCAAGTCGAGTAGCGACCAGTACTACACCGAACCCCAGGCCCGGGCCTGCGGATTGTCCGATGGCGATTGGGAAATCGATTCCAAGCAGGTCGACCCCAGCGGCGATCCGACCTTTGGTGGATTTGGAGTGGGCGAGGAACTGGTCTATGTGGGCGTGGACAACAAGTACTTCGCCTTGCTTTTGCACCCCGCTCCCGATGCCCAGCTGGAGATGAACCGGGCTGCGCTCAAGGACGCGTCCTGGTCCTTGATCAAGGACTTGGAGTGGGCCGAGAAGAAGCCGGAGGAGGCGGCCAACGGCGCGTATCACCACGCCTTTTCCCAGGCGGGCTTAAACCTGCGTTTGCCCCCCGAGGGCGAGCGGTATGCGTGGAATTATGTGTTGTACGCAGGACCCAAGGAACGCCACGAATTCGAAGCTGCGCTACCCGCCCACGGTCAGCTCCTGCGAGAGGACCTGGGTTTCTTCGACGGCATCGGAACCTTTTTGCTCTGGGTCCTCAACATGTTCCACGCCCTGGTGGGCAACTGGGGTGTGGCCATCATCCTCTTGACCGTGACCGTGCGGCTCGCACTGTTCCCGTTCAACCGTCGTTCGCAAACGGCCATGGCCAAGCACGCGACCAAGATGAAACGGGTGCAACCGCGCATCAACGACATCAAGGAAAAGTACAAGAACGACCCGCGCAAACTGCGCGAGGAACAAACCAAAATCATGCAGCAGGAAGGGGCCTTTCCTCCCCTGGGCGGTTGCCTGCCGCCCCTGGTGCAGATTCCGATCTTCTTCGGTTTGTTCAGTGCCCTGCGTGTGGCTTTCGACCTGCGCCATGGTTCCTTCCTCTGGATCGACGACCTGTCCATGCCCGACCGGGTGGCCCACCTGGGAATCAATACGCACTTGCCTTTCATCGGCGTGCTCGATTGGTTGAACATCCTGCCCATCCTGATGGTGGTGCTTTGGGTGTTGCAGCAAAAGGTGATGCCCAAGCCGACCGATCCGCAGGCCCAGCAGATGCAGAAGATGATGATGTGGATGCCCGTCGTGTTCGGCGTCTTCCTCTACAACTATGCGGCGGGACTGTCCTTGTACATGGTGACCTCGAGCCTCTTCGGTATTTTCGAGTACACGATCGTTCGGAAGATTTGGCCCCTGGATGAAACCGAGGCTCCCAAGAAAACCAAGGGCAAGCTGGCCAAGCGTTGGACGACCATGATGGAGGAAGCCCAGCGCATGCAGGAGCAGAAGGCCAAGGCAAACAAGGGCCGCGGGCCTTCCCAAAAGCACGTGCAAAAGAAGAAGAACCCAGGCCGCAAGGACAGCAAGTAGGTCGACCATGGCCGGCTCGGCTGCCGAGCCGATTGGCGCGATTGCGTCCGCGCCCGGCTCCGCCGGGCGCGGAGTGCTGCGTCTCTCGGGGGCGAAGGCTGGCTCGATCGGTGCTCAGCTTTTGAATTGGTCCCCGGAGATCGGGCGTGGAACCTTTGAGGCCACGTTGGATGGTGGGGATTTGAATTTGCCCGCTTGGGGGTTGTGGATGCCCGGGCCACGTTCCTTCACCCGCGAGGATGTCTTGGAGTTGCATCTGCCTGGCAACCGGTATCTGGTGTCCAAGGCGATGGCTCTGATTCTGCGCTCCGGGGCACGCCTGGCCGAACCCGGGGAGTTTACCCGCCGCGCTTTCCTCAACGGGCGGCTGGATCTGACCCGTGCAGAGGGCATTTTGGCATTGGTGCAAGCCCAGAGTCGCTCCGAAAGGCGTGCGGCCACCGCGCTCTTGTTCGGCGGTTTGCAGGAACGCCTGGGCTCCTTGCGCACGGGCGTGGATAGCCTTCGCGCCCTGTGCGAAGCCAGTTTAGACTTTGACGAGTCCGACACGGGTCACGTCCCGGTGCCCGATCTTTTGCATCGCTTGCACGCCATTGAGGAGCAATTGGCCGAAGCGTTGTCCTGGGAGATTCGTAGGGAAGGTCCGCGGCCGGAGCCTCTGGTCGTTCTGGCGGGCGCGCCCAATGCTGGCAAAAGCACGCTCTTCAATGCGCTCACCGGATCCGAGTTCCCGGCACTGGTGGAGAATCAGGCGGGTTCCACCCGGGACACTCTGCACGGGGCCTGGCAGCTTTCCAAGGTCTTGGTAAGGCTAGCGGACACCGCCGGTTTGGAGAGTGCCCGAGGCTCGGAGCTTTTGGAGCAAGTTCAGACCATGGCGGAGGCCGAGCGGGAACGGGCGGACTGCATGCTATGCGTGGTGAATGCGGCGGACCCGGTTTGGCCCCAACCGGATCCCGGTCAGATACGAATTTTGGTTTGGAGCCAGGTGGATCGCCCGGGGGTGGAAACCGAGCCTCCGGTGGCTCGACGCTTGGAATTTTCCGGGGGATGGGTGGCCTGTTCCGCCGTGGACCGCAAGGGTGTGTCTCTACTGGCAGGGGCCGTTGAAGACGCATTGGAAGGTCAAGCCTGGCAGGGCAACGCGGCGCGGGGTTTGGCTGAACGCCATGTGCAGGCCCTGCGCTCCGCCCAGGAGAGCGTGTCCGAGGTCCGTACCGGTTTCGATTTGGGGGCACCCCTTGATTTGATCGCCGAGGACCTGCGCCAAGCCACCGACGCACTGGATGGGATATCAGGCAGAACCACAGCCGAGGATCTTCTGTCCCGAATTTTTGGTCAGTTTTGCATCGGTAAGTAGAGCCTAGCCCTGCAGGCCGGCCAGGATGCATCCGACCAGATAGTCGTTGGAGATCCGGGTTTGGTCGACTCCCAGTACCAGTCGTAGGTGGCGCGGCAGCCCCTTGAGTAGGGACAGGGCCAAGTCGCAATCGTGGTGGGAGAGAAGTTCCCCATTTTCCAGGGCTCGATCGAGCACCTCCTTGATCACATCCCGTTCGTGCTGCAGGTGGGCCTGCTGCAGATCCGTGGCGCGCGGGTCGGCTGGGGTGCGACGGAGGTCGGCCCAAAGCCCCAGCTCCACATGGCTCCCCGCCTCCTGAAGATGGGAGTGGGCGTATTGGTTCAATAAGTCAGCCAAATCTCCCCGCAGGCAACCCGTGTCGGGGGTCTTGAGTGGCTCGGAGGTGGCTTCGAGCATGAGTTCTGCCTTGCTCTTCCACCACCTGTACAGGGTGGTTTTGGCCACTTCGGCCTCCCGGGCCACCATCTCCATGGTGATGTCCTGGTAGTCCAGCCGATTGGCCACGGAGAGGGCGGCTTCGATGACCCTGCGGTGCGCTTCCGTGGAACGCGGCCTACCGGTGCGATGGCCCGCCGGAATGGTGTCTTTGGCGGCCTTTAGTGGGGGAGCAGTGGCTGGAACGCGCTTGGGATCGGTCATTGCTGGGGAAGGCTTGGTGGGGAGGAACCCCTCGTATAGGGTGGACACGGTTGCCTTCTCTTGTGAGCGCGGGTGCAAACAGATGCATCAAACTGGGATATTTATGGAAAAGATTCGGAGGATGGTCCGGGGTTGGGCCTTTCTCCCAATTTGAACAGCCGATGCCCACCAAGTATCGTGGTTGGACGTGGGTCAACGAGGTTGACACACCATATATGGTGTGCTTTCCTATGGGCCCGCGGGCCGATTCGGTACCCGGACCCTATTACTATGAAGTGCCCCCGCTGTGTAGCCGACGACGATCGTGTCGTGGACTCGCGAACCTCCGCCGATGGCGAGGTCATTCGCAGGCGGAGGGAGTGTCTCAAGTGCTTCATGAGATTCACCACCTATGAGCGGGTGGAGGAAAGCCCCCTGAGGGTGGTCAAAAAGAACGGCGAACGGGTGCGCTTTGATCGGGACCGGATCCTCCAGGGTTTTCTGCGGGCCTGCGAAAAACTCCCCGTGTCCATGGAGGACATCGAAAACTCGGTTTCAGGCATCGAATCCAAGTGCAAGGCCGAGTATGACCGCGAGGTCTCGAGCTCGGTGATCGGTTCCCTGGTGATGGAGGAATTGCGCGGTTTGCACAAGGTGGCCTTCGTGCGGTTCGCCAGCGTCTATCGCGAATTCAAAGACGTGGGGCAATTCATGGAAGAGCTCCGTCCCATGCTGGATGGGGGGCCGAATTCTCCCGCAGCCAAGAAGGCACGCGGTCAGGCAAAGGACGGTAAGGGTTGATGGTGCCCAATGGCCCCGCTGAATCGCCGACGCTCTTGATCCAAACCCGGGCAGGGCACTTGACCCCCTTGGACCCGGGGCGGCTGGAGGAGAGCTTGCACCTGGCACTCTCCATGATTCCATTGGAAGATCCGATGCTTCCCGGAGAGGCCGTTAGCGTGGTGAGGTTGGCTGCCGGCAGTCGTTTGCAGCGGCGGGTGGCGCAGGGCGAACCCGCGCCCTTCCTTACCGTGGAAGCCCTCGGCGAATTGGTCGAGGAAGCGCTCATGCAAATGGGTCATGTGGCCGCGGCCCGAGCTTACATACTTCAACGGGATCGGCGTTCCCGTGCCCGCGCCGCGCTCGAAGTGGTTGCCCCCGATAGCGACCCCTTGCGGGACGGTCGCATGCCCATGGTGCGCGACGGTTCAGGAACCACTCCTTGGAACTTGACCCGCATTGTTTCTGCGCTCATGCGCGAAGCGGAATTGCCCCAGGAAATCGCTGGAGAGGTGGCCCGTCGGGTGGAGAAGCGCGTGTTCGACGCGGGTTTGCGTCGGCTTTCTTCCTCCTTGATCCGCGCTTTTGTGGACAACGAATTGGGAGCCATGGGATTGGAGGAAGCGCTCAAGCGCCAGGAACCCGTGGGGATTCCCCGCCACGATCTGCGTGCGGTTTTCAAGAACCCGATGGCCTTCGACGTCACCGGATTTGGAAACCAACCCCGCGGAGTGGTGAGTCGGGTGGGTGGGGAGTTGCTGCGGCGCTTCGCCCTGGAGGACATCCTCGATCCTGAGATTGCGGACCTGCAAAAATCGGGATCCTTGGAGCTGGAAAACTTGGATGCGCCCCACCGGCCCGTGGTCCTCGCGATCCCGTGCGAACTGCTCTTGCGGGGCGCGCCCAGCGTCAGCACTCCCATGGAATTGTTGGGTGCGGTGGCTCCCATACTCTCGAGCACATCCCAGGGCGTGGTCCTCGAGGATTTGAACAGTGCCTTGGCTGGTATCGGACGCGGTGCCCGGGCAGCGGCGGTGATGCGCGAATTCCTTTTGGCGGCCTCCGCCTTGATCGAAGCCACGGGCAAGCCCTTGGATTTGAGCTCGCCGGGCGGCCGTGGGGAGCGTTGGGCCGCCGTGCTTCTGCAACAGGCTGGAGGGCTACTCCATAGCGGAACGCGCCTGCCGCGCCTGTTCTTGGAAATCTCCGAGGTGGAAGGCGCCCTGACGCGCGACCCGGAACTGCAGGACCCCATCGAGTCCCTTTTGGCTTCCGGTCAATTGGTACCGGTATGGCACGGGGGTGGGGACCGCTATGTGGGACCCGGTTGTCGGCGCAAGGGACGTGAACGAGGGGCGTTGGCCTGCGGTGGCGCCGTTTCCCTAAACCTACCCCGGTTGGCCCGTTCTGCTGGATCCTGGCGCGAGGAGCGCTTTTTGGAACAGATCGTCGAGCTGCTTCGCAAATCGGTCCGAGCCCTGGCCAACCTGGCGCGCTTTCAATCGAAGATGGGCGAGGCGGGTCCCGTCCACCTGAAGTCGCGTACCCAGTATTCTGTGGCGCCGGTGGGGTTGCTCCAGGCCCTGCGCATCCTGGGGGATGGGGAATTGCGTGCCGACCAGGGTGCTCGAGTCCTGGGATTGATGGCCGAAGCGGCGGCGCGCTTTGGCCGCGAAGAAAACCTGGATGTGCGCCTGGATTCCGCTTTCGGTGTCCGCGCCAGCGTGCGTTTCGCCCGCTCGGACGGGGATTCAGAGCACCCGCGACAGGAGCGCCTATTCTCCGATCTGCCCATGCCCGAGGGAGAGCGGGTGGCCCACTATTCCTTGGGATTCAGTGGCGGGGTGTCCGGGTTGGGAGATCAGGCCTTGGCCCTGGGCCGGCTCACCTCCTCGGACGCCTCCCAAGCGGCGGCCGATTTCCTGGCGCGCCTCCTGGTTGGAGTGCGTAGCGGGGCCTTAACCACCCTGCAAAACCCTGTTTCCGGTCCCGTCGATGGGGATGGCAGCCCCGTTCGGCCGCATCTCGCGCTTTGGCGTCGATTCGACGCCGTGCGTTCGGAACACTTAGAACAAAGTCCTCTTTCGTCCTCCACGCCTGCGCCCTCCCCTTCGGATGGGTCCCTGTTCGGCACCCTCGGTTGAGCTTTTCATGCACCTCAAACGTCTAGAGCTTTTTGGTTTCAAATCCTTCGCGGATCGCACCGTCCTGGATTTTGACGGCAATCGTCTGACCGGTATCGTCGGTCCGAACGGTTGCGGCAAGAGTAACGTGGTGGATGCCGTGCGCTGGGTGCTCGGCGAAACCCGACCGTCGTCCATGCGCGGTTCGGGCATGACCGACGTGATCTTCAAGGGGTCGGTCAGTCGACCGGGCCTTTCGGTGGCCGAGGTCACCCTAGTGCTCGACAACACGGACGAAGAACTCGTCGGCCGCGGGGCCGAGGTGGCGATCACCCGACGCTTGTACAAGGGCGGCGAAGGCGAATATCTGATCGACGGTGGCAAGGTTCGGCTCAAGGACGTGAAGGACATGCTGTTCGACACGGGCCTGGGAAGTCGCGGCTATTCCGTGCTGGAGCAGGGGCGCATCGATGCGGTGCTTTCCGCCAATCCCCAGCAACGTCGCGCCATCTTTGAGGAGGCCGCGGGAACCAGCCGGTACCGTCAGCGCAAGCACGAGGCGGAGTTGCGCCTCAAGCGCGTGGCCCAGGACATGGAGCGCCTGGAGGAGGTGATGGGGGAACTGCGCACCCGGGTGCGCTCCCTTAAAATCCAGGCAGGCAAAGCGGAGCGCTACGTGGTGGCCAAGCAGGATTGGACCGCAGAGCGCACTCGCCACCTCAAGCACAAGCTCTTCCAGTTGAATGGCGAATTGAATGGATTGCGCCCCGAGCTGGTGGAATTGGAGACCCTCTGTGAGGAGTTGCGTGAGAAACGTGCCGCCCACGATGCGGAGATTCAAGAGACCGAGTCGGAACGCACCCGGGTGGTGGGCGACCTGGATAAGGCTTCCTCGGATGCCGGTCGACTGGAGGGTGAAGTTCGCGCCCTGGAAGAACGTCGCGAGCAATTGGCCCTGCGCGTGACCTCTTGGATGACTTCTTCTCGTGAAGAGGAGGAGCGTGCGGAGGGTCTGCGCGAGCAATTGGCCAACCACCGCACCGAGTTGGGAGCCATGGTGGAAAGCACGGCAGGTTTGGAGAGCCAAGCCCAGCAGGCTGAGGCAGGAGCCAAGCGACTGGGCCAAGAGCATGCCCAACTCGCCACCCAATACAAGGAAGCCCGTGCTGCGGTGGAAGAGCAAAACGGCAAGGTTTTGGAAGCGCTCAATCGGCGCTCTTCCGCAATCAACCGGGTCCAACACCTGGACGAATCCCAGGAACCCGCCCAGGCGCGCCTGAACCTGGTGGCCGAGCGGCTTGCCACGAGCGTGGAGGAATGCGGACTCGTCGAAGCCCATGTGAACGAACTGCAAGTCCAGGTGGAGGCCCATTCCGCCAAGGCCCGTGCGGTGGAAGGCGAGTGCGCAGCCCTGTCGGAGCGCGTCTCTGGCGAGCAGGAACAGTGCGAGGGTTTGCAGGCCCAGGGCCGCGAACTCGACGTGGAAATCGCGGGCCTGGAGGCCCGACGAGATTCCTTGCTCGACCTGGAGCGTCAACGTGAGGAACTGTCCGGCGGAACGCGTCGCCTGCTCGAGGTCATCGATGATGGTCAGGGTCCCTGCGAGTCCGAGGGTTTGATGGGCGTTGTTGCGGATCACTTGAGCATCGACACACGCCTGGCTCGCTCCTTGGATGTGGTTCTCGGCGAACGCGCTGCCACCGTGGTGGCACGGGATGCCCACGTGGCACGTGCGATCGTGGATTGGGCCGCCCAGGACGAAGTGGGACAAATCCCCGTCGTCGTGCCGCCAGGATTGGGTGCGCCGGTATGTCCTTCGCCCTCCGACTACGCCTTGTTCGCGCGCTATGGGAACGGGGTCGAAGGACGGCTTTCGGATCTGGTGCGTTGCGATCCTGAAATGCGGGCCCTGGCCCGCGCCCTATGCTGCGATGTGGTTGTGGTCAGCTCTTTGGATCTTGCCCTCAAACTGGTCTCTCAAAATCCCGCATGGCGTTTCGTGACGCCGCGCGGTGAGTTGGTGGATTCCGCCGGCTTGGTAGGCGGATACCGCGAGGTCACCCAGGGAGCCGTAGGACGTCGGTCCCAGGCCGATGAATGGAGCCGGCGTATCGACTCGCTCAAGGGCAAGTTGGAAGCCATTTCCGAGGAGCACCAGCGCCGCGGCGAGCAGCTCGCCGAACTCCAGGCCCAATTGGCCGATCGCACCGAAGAACGCGACGGTCTTCGCCAAGCCCTTGGGGCTGCCGGAAGCGAATGCGCTGCAGAGCGGTCACGCCTGACTGGATTGCAGGGACAGGTGCAACGAACCACGGAGGACCAGGGACGCTTGCGTCAGGAACTCGAAGCTTTGAAAGCGGAGCTGGTTGGCGCACGCGCCCTGGCGGATAGTTCCGAGTCCGACTTTGAAAGCGAGAACCAGGTCCTTTCCCGTTTGGATCAGGGCCGCATGGAATTGGAACACAGCCGCGAAACCCTGGGCCGGGAACTGAGCCAGGTTCAGGTGGAGAAGACCCGGGCGATCTCGGAGTTGACAGCACTCAAGGAACGCATTTCCTCGGAGCAGAAGCGCATAGAAATCGACAGCGCTGAAATCGAACGGGCCGAAGGCCGCGCGCGGAACTTTGTGGCCAACGCGGAAGCGGGCGAAACCCAGGGGGTGGGCCTATTGGCCGAAGTGGACGCGATTCGTCAGAAACGCTCCGACATGGAAGGCACCCTAGAGGGGCTGCGCGAGCAGGAACGTCATTTTGCTGCCCGGGGGAGCGAGGTGCGCAAACTCGCCGACGAGGTGCAGCGCGGTTTGGACGAATCGGGCGATTCCCTCTCGAAGGGCCGTCTGCGCGAGCAACGATTGGATCTCTCGCGCACGGATGTGCTCGAACGCGCTTGGGACGAGCTCTCCCTGGAGGATTGGGCCCTGCGACAGGACTTTGAGCCTGAGGAAGAGCTGCTCGCCACGCCAGAACCCATGGAAGCCCTGGAAAAGCGCGTCCACGAATTGAAGCGCGTGCTCGATAAGATCGGGCCGGTCAATGTGGATGCGGTGGAAGAATTGGAAGAGGTGTCCCAACGCCTTGGCTTCCTCGAAACCGAGTCCGGCGACCTGCGCGATGCCAAGCGCACCTTGCTCGAGACCTTGAACGCCATCGACGAGGAATCCCGCCGATTGTTCCTGGAGACTTTCGAAGAGGTTCGAGTGGGTTTCCAACGAATCTTCCGTCAACTCTTTGGCGGTGGCAAGGCGGATATCTTGCTCGAACCGGACAAGGACGTATTGGAAGCGGGCATCGACATCATCGCACGTCCTCCGGGACGAGAGATGCTCGCCATTGGTTTGCTTTCGGGTGGTCAGCGCACCATGACCGCGTTGGCCCTGTTGTTTGCGGTTTTCGAAGCGCGGCCTTCCCCGTTCTGCGTGCTGGACGAGGTCGACGCGGCCCTGGACGACGCGAACATCGGCCGTTTCCTGAGCATGCTGCTGCAGTTCGTGGACACGACCCAGTTCATCGTTGTGACCCACAACAAGGGCACCATGAGCCACTGCGACGCGCTCTTCGGCGTGACCATGCAGGTCAAAGGCGTGTCGCGCTTTGTGGGCGTGGAGTTGGAGGAAGTGGACGAATTCACTCCCGACGCCACGGGCCGCA
>JARGOW010000038.1:0-13392 GCA_029212955.1 Planctomycetota bacterium
GCCCCGCTCCAACAACAGGATCGACATCCCCACCGGGTTTCTTGCGAGCAAACTAGGCTACCCCAAAGACCTGGGTTCGGGGTCCCTGGTGGCAGACAATCCCAAGATCTTTCAAGCAACATCCAATGGGCCCCCGGGCGCCCGGAAACCCCAGTGATCGAAGAAGGCGCTCGAATCCAAAGATCCGAGCGCCTTCTTTTCACTTCACCGGGGAGCCCGATCTACTTCCCAGAAACCAAACCCTCGGGAGCGGACACGATGTGCAAGTCGCGCTGGGGGTAGGGGATGGAGAAACCTTCGGCGTCTAGGCGCTTCTTGAAGGCTTTGGTGAGGTCGAAGTAGACGGTCCAGTAGTCGCCGGATTTGGCCCAGGGGCGCACGATGAAGTCCACGGAGGATTCGTTGAGCGTGTGGGCTTCGACTTGCACGCCCTTGTCCTTGAGGACCAGTTCGTGGGCGCTGGCGACTTCGAGCAGGACGGCTTGCACCTTGTCCAGGTCGTCGTCGTAGCCGACTCCGATGGTGAAGTCGATGCGGCGGGTGTCCTGGGCGGTGATGTTGCGGATGGTGCTGCCCCAGATTTTGGAGTTGGGCACGATCAGCTTTTGGTTGTCGCCGGTTAGCAGGGTCGTGGAGACCAAGGTCAGGTCGGAAACCTTGCCGGTTTCGCCTGCGGCGGTGATGACGTCGCCCACGTCGAAGGGGCGGTACATGAGGATCATGATGCCCGCGGCGAAGTTGCTGAGGGTGTCCTGGAGAGCGAAGCCGACCACGAAACCGACCACGCCAGCACCGGCCAGGATGGGGCCGGTGTCCACTCCGATGGAGCCGAGTGCGATCAGGATACCGGCGAAGAACACGACCTTGCGCACGATGCCCACGAAGAATTTCTTCAGCAGGGCGGAGATGTTGAGCTTGTTGCTGGAGAGGCCCTTCAGAGTGAGTCGCCCGGCAAGTCCTGCGAGGAACTTGAAGAAGATGACGATCAGCAGGAACATCACGGCCTTCAGGACGTAGGCCATGCCGTTTTCTTGGAGGAAGACTTTGATCTTTTCAATGGAGTCTTGGACGAAGGTCAATCCCTCAACCTGCTCCATGCTTGCCGGATCAATTTCACCAATCGCAGCGTTGAGCGCTTCGTAAGCGACGGGATCGGATTCCTTGAGCCCGTCCAAACTTGCCACGGCCTCCTCCACAGCGGAATCCAGGGAAGTTTGTGCCTGTGTGACAGCCGTCTTCAATGCCTCGTCTCCGGGCGAGGCGGTGAGAGCCTCGGTGGCCTTGGTAAGGGTGGCCTGGGCCGCTTGCAGTTCGGCAATCTGTCCAGATTCCGCCTGCAGGGCGAAGTTGGGCGTGATCAAAGTGACCAGCAGGACGGCGAGGAAGAAAAAGCGCTTCATGGCTGAGTGAGAGTTTGAGGTTTGCGGGGGTTGGATCCCGCGGATGCGTTGCGATTCCCCGCAACTGGGTGTTTCGGCGCAGAGGGTATCCCCGGGTCCGATCGCTTGCACTGCTTTCCGGCCCCGAATCGGAAAGTTCCCCCCACGAATTGCGGAGCTGGCACGGGGGGCCCTGGGGGAGGCCGTTGGGGGAAGCCGAGCAACCCCCCATAATGAAGCCGGGAGGGCCTTGCCCGGTGGCAAAGCCCTCCCGGGTGCATGTCCTATTGGGGCATTCCTAAAAGTGTACTTTTTCCAAGTGCAAGCCGGAGGCGGGTGCGGTGCCAGGCGCGGCGGCGCGATCCGCCTTTGCGATGATGTCGGGGATATCCTCGGGGGCCAAGCGGCCTTCGCCCACGCGCACCAGGGTGCGAACCACGTTGCGAACCATCTTGTAGAGGAACGAGTTGGCGGCCATGGTGATCGTGATTTGAGGGGGCTCGAAGTCGAGCTTCACCTTCATCATCTGGCGTACAGTGGAGGCGCGCTTGAAGTTGGGCTTCTTGGCGAAGGAAGCGAAGTCGATTTGGCCTTCGAAGTGCGGGCAGGCTTCGAGCATGGCTTCCACGTCCAGGTGACCCGGGATGTGCCAAACCTTGCCGACCAGTTCGTCGGGGCACTCGAAGGAATTCCAGATCACGTAGCGGTAGGTTTTGCCCGTGGACTCCTTGCGCGCGTGGAAGCCCTCGTGGCTGGGTTCCACTTCAAGGACCTGGATTCCGGGCACCAGGGCCGCGTTGAAGTCACCCAGTTCTGTCCCGTCGGGCACGGTTACGCTGGCGATTTGCGCGTCGGCGTGGGCGCCGCTATCGGTGCGGCCCGAGCCTTCGATCGGTGCGCGCACGCCGGTATTGGCCAGGAGCGCGTCCTCGAGTGCGCCTTGAACCGTGGGCTGGCCCGGGTGGCGTTGCCATCCTTTGAAGAGGCTGCCGTCGTAGGCGATGGTGAGTTTGTAGGTTGCCATGGGATCAATCGCGGAGGAAAAAACCGGTCACGCTGGCGCGCACATTTTGACCGGCGGCGGTGGAGACAGGAGCGACGGCGTGGGGCGCGCCGGTCAAAGGTCCGTCAAATCGTTTGGTTCCGTCGCCGATGATGACCAGCCGGTTGGGCTTGGGCATGATGAAGCGACCCATGCCGCGTTCGAGCAGGGCCTCCGAATAGGCCTCGTTCTCAAAGCGGTAGGCCATGATCGAAAGGTCCTCGTCGGTTTCGTCGGCGACCATCAGCTCGCCGCCCCAGTGGGCGTTCCAGTGGGGGTGTGCATAGTAAATGAAGGCGCCCGTGTAGATTTCACTGTCGTCCCGGTGCCACGAGAGCCCGGTTTCGTGGGGGTACACGTAGGCGCGAGCGCTGATGCGCTGCCATTCTTCGCCAACGACCTTGGAGTAGGTTTCCGACTCGGCCAGCAGGTTCGTGATGACCGCGTCGACGGCGGTATTGCTGGGATAGAGCTGGGGCTTCTCCGGGTCGTGGATCAGCTCCGCATCCCGATGGGGCGTCACGATTTCATGGCCTCCCAGGGGAACACCGTCGTCCATCTTCCAAGCGCCAACCGTGCGAGAAACCGGGTGTAACTCCATGAATTGGAACTCGTTCCAAAGGGCGCCCCAGTCCTCTTCCCCGAGGAAGTCGTCAATGACCGTGAATGTGGGATTCGACATGGCCGAGACGATACCAGGATCCCGGAGCGGGAGGGCGTTGGGGTGGAAAATCGGTCGAGCCTGGACGGGGACCGGACCGGGGAGAGGTGCTTCCAAATGGTGACACCCATCCCCCGGGTTGGGGAATGGGTGTCGGGTGCATGCGTTGGGGTGATTTCCCAGGATCCTCTAGGGGGTGAGGACTCTACCTAGGACCACCCGGAATCCCACATTCCAGCTTGTGCCCCAGGGGCCATTGGCATGCCGGAACGCGGAGCGGGAATCGATGGATGCGCTAAACCAGCCTCCACCGCGATGGACCTTGTAGTTTCCTCCGGACACGAAAGGATCGGTCAGCGCGTCCGGGCCATAGGGCTCGAAGTTGTCCAAGCACCACTCCGAAACATTGCCGTGCATGTCGTAGAGTCCGAATCCGTTGGAGGGAAAGCTCGCCACAGGGGTCGTGGAATCGATTAGGCATGATCCAACCGCATGGGCACTGTATTGGATGTGTGCATCCGTGCAAAAGAGATCGGGCCCCGTGTAGAACTCCGTCGTAGATCCGGCGCGGCAAGCGTATTCCCACTCCGCTTCCGTGGGCAGGCGATACTCAAATCCTGCGGGCAGATTCCCTGCGGCGATTTCATTTGCGGTCAAAATTTCGCAGTAGGCGGATGCCTCGAGCCAACTTACGTTCTCAACGGGATGGTCGGAGCCCAAGAAGAATGAAGGATTCACTCCCATGATTGTTTGGTACTCGAACTGTGTGACTTCTCTTTGACCCATCCAGAACGCCTGGGAATGCGTTACGTCGTGGACCGGACTCGCCTCCGAGCCAGCGAAGTACGGAGGGACGTACTGCTGTGTGTCACTTCCCATCTGAAACGTACCGGCTGGAATAAAACTCATTCCGGGAATGGGCGTGGGATGGAATGTGAAGGACACGCTCAATCCGTTGGAGAAGTTGGAAGCTCCAGGGCCCACCGGAGTATCCCGATGCCAGGCCTGGAAATGCCAGGTGCTGCCCGCAGTAATTGCGATGGGAGTTCCACCGGGGACCGTCGATGGAACGTCAAAGCCGCTACCGACAGTCGAGGTTCCCGATATGTTTTGAAGTACGCCGGATGCATCGAAGATGCCTACTGAGTTCGAGCTCGTGCCGGCCTGGTTGTATCGATAGAACCGGGCAGTGGCCGTCCCGAGTAGGCAAAACTGGTTGCCCCCTACGATCACTCCCGGGGTCGCTTCATTGCCGACGAGGACATAGGCGATTTCGCCTGGCACCCCCTGGCTGACCTCGAGATGGAGGTCGCTTCCGTTACCGGATCCAAAGGAACCGGACAGGGTTGTGGCGAAACCCGTGGAGTTGGAGGAGGTGGTACAAAAAGTGGACCCTGTGCTTTGAGCGAGGGTGGCATGGGCACACAGAATTGCGATCCCGGGGATCCATAGGAGGGGACTGGTCATGGTTATGGGCGGTGGTGGGTAGGGTGGGAATCAGCGCTCAACGGTGGCCGATTCTTGATAAGGACAGGTGCGGGGCCGAGGGCCTTTTAGGGGACAATGACTTCTCCGAGTACAACCCGGAAGCCGACCGAGTCCGCCGTATGCCAGCTGAACTGGGATCCGCGACTCGCCGAACGGCAGGCGATGGATAGGTCAAACCAACTACCGCCCCGTGCAATGCGAATATGCGGGGATCCTGAATAGAATGGACTCATTGCAGGGCCGGGGATGTAACTCACGGAGTAGACATCGAGGCACCATTCGTTGACGTTTCCATGCATGTCATAGAGACCGAATGCGTTGGCGGGGAAACTGCCTACGGGCACCGGAGCGGTCACAAAGCATTCGATATTACCATGGGTGGTGTACGTGAACTGTCCATCAGCGCAGAGCAGTTCAGAACCCACGTTGAATTCGGTGGTCGTTCCTGCACGGCAGGTGTATTCCCACTCCGCCTCTGTGGGCAAGCGATATTCATATCCCAAGGGGATATTGCCCATCGCGATTTGCTGCGCGGTCAGTTCAGCGCAATAGGCTCTTGCCTCGTGCCAGCTGACCATTTCAACGGGTAGATTGGGGCCGCTGAAGTGGGAGGGGTTCACTCCCATAATGGATTCGTATTCGGCTTGCGTGACTTCGTACTCGCCCATCCAAAAACTGGGCAGAGTGACCGGGTGAACTTCCCAGGCATCTATGCCGTTCCAATAGGGGTCAGAAAAGGGCTCGTCCGAGCCCATGATGAATGTGCCTGCGGGAATGGACACCATGCCCGGGATCGGCGTGATCTGGGGGAACGGGAAGGTGACGCTTAGGCCGTTGGAGAAGTTTGAGGCCCCTGCTGCAGAGGGTGTATCCCGGTGCCACGCTTGAAAGTGCCACGTACTACCCGCAAAAACACGGTACGCGAACGTGTCCGGCAGGGTGCCAGGCACGTCGTACCCCGTTCCCGAAAGGGAAGTGCCTGCGGCGTTCTGCAGGACACCTGCCGCGTCGAAGACTCCAATCGAGTTTCTATCGCCGCCGGGGATGTTGTAGCGCAGGAAACGCGCGGTGGATGTGCCCGCCAGGCAAAAGGTGCCATCGCTGACAGCGATCCCCGTGGTGGCTTCGGTGCCCACCAGGAAGTAGCCCAGTTCACCCGGCACACCCTGGGTGGCTTCCAAGTGCAGGTCGCTACCCACTCCGGATCCAAACGATCCGCTCAGGGTCGTGGGGAGTCCGGTCGAATTGGGGATCACATTGCAAAAGGACGTGCCCGTGTTTTGGGCATGCACGAGGCCGGTGAGTGCGAGGCCCAGGCAGGCGGTGATGGCTTTTGATTGGTACATGGGGGACGGATCGGGTTGGGGAGGGTGGGTGATTTCCCTTCCTTCCGGTGCCGGTCCGCGCTCATCAAAACAATCCCGAAAAACTTGCGGGGATCGGGAGGTGGGGCACCTTGGCCCCGGGTCCATCCAGCTGGGTATCGGCCTCCCGATCCCCTGCTATTCGCCTTGGACCGCAGCCTCGTACTCGGCCAATCGGTCGGCCATGGTCGGGTCGGCCCCTTTGGGCATCAATTCAACGGCTCTCCGTTGGCTCGCAACCGCCGCCGAGGTGTCCCCGGTTCTGAACTGGGCCAAGGCGAGGGTGTCCAGGAAGACCCCGAGATTCTTGCCACTGGCCGTGTGTTCACAGGCCCGGGTTGCGTATTTGAGGGCCTGCGTGGGGTCTTGCAGGGACTCGGGCTCGATGGTCAAGAGCGTCCAGGCGGCCTGATTCAACACTAGGGGCGTGGCGTTCGGGGCGTCTGCCTCTTGGGTGCTTCGTTCGAGGAGCTTCCGTTGAAGGGGGAGGGCATCTTCTGCCTCGCCCAGGGCCAGGTAGGCGTCCTTGAGACCCTCGACCGCAAGCCAAGTCCATTGGTGCTCCATGCCCAGGACCCTTTCCATCACGGGCAAGTGTTCCGCAAGAAGTTCCGCAGCGTCCCCATGACGTTTCATAGAGAGATAGACCATCGCCAAGTTGGTGGTTCCCCCAAGGGTGGCCGGGTTCTCGTCCCCAAGCAGGCGGGCCTTGTGGGTGAGTGACTTTTCCAGGTGCTCGACGGCTTCAGATCCATTGCCCATGTGCATGAGCACCCGAGCCAGGGCCTCCATGGACTCCAATGTGATGATGTTTTCCTCGCCAAGGGTGGCCGTGCGGGCATCCAGAACCTGTTCGCACAATTCCTTGGCTTCGTCAAACCGGTACAAGTGAAGATAGGCCTCTGCAAGCCCTGTTCTGGTGGAAACGGTCGTATCGTGGTGGGGCCCGAGGAGGCGACTCGACACCTCGTTCAACTCGCGGTAGATTTCGCTCGCCAGCTTAATCTCGCCTTCGAGCCGATGGAGTCTGGCTTGCAAACCGATCGTGGTGAGTGTTTCAGGGTGCTCGGGTCCTAGAACGCGCTTTCTTGCGTCAAGGCATTCGGCCAACAGGGGTTTGGCTTTGTCGTACTGCCGCACAACTATGTACTGATTGACCAAGTTGTGCATCGACATGAGGGTGTCGGGGTGCTCCGGTCCGAAGGCCTCCTTCTGAAGGGTATTCGCCTCCCGAAACATCTTCACGGCACGTTGATTCTGGCCCCTGCCGTGGTACAGGGTCCCCAGGTTGTTCGTGAGCATTAATGTGTTGCTGTGCCTTTCACCCAGCACCCTCTTGGCGAGATCTATCGCCTCCATATAGAGGGACTCTGCCTGTTCACTCTTGCCCAGATTGTCGTAGACCAAGGCGAGTTCTCCCATGGTCGAGATGATCGAGACGCTATCCGGGCCACCGTGTTTCTTTATGAGTTTGATTGCTTGGAGCAACAGGCGCTCGGCTTCTTCATAGTTGCCTTGGAAGGCACATGCGTTTGACAAGATGGTGCGTGTTTGAATGGCGGTGTCGATCGAGCTATTCGTTTTGATTTCGAAGGTGTCGAGTGACGTGCGGCAGAGCGTTTCCGCCTCAGCGTACCGGCCTTGTCGGAAGCGCAGCATTCCGAGGGCGATACGGGCTGCTGCGGTGAATTCATGTTCTGGACCCGAGACTTCGTTATTGAGTTCTAAGGCTCGAATCAATAGGGGCTCTGCCTCGGAATATCGCCCTTGTTCTTGATAGAGCTCGCCTAGGGTCACCAGGGAGAGACTGACCCGGCGGTCCTTCTTGTCGAGAGTGGAGAAGGCTATTCCGTTGGCTTTTGTCAGGTGCTTTTCGGCATCGTCCTGCAGACTGAGTTTTCGGTAGAGCGAGCCGATCAGAAAGTGAAGTTCGCCGGCGATGAGCTGGTCCTGCATGGCATCGCCTTCTAGCCGTTTGGAAGTGGAGTCGAGAATGCGCTTGAGGATCGTGATGTCCGCCCCTTTGGCTTGGGAGGGGTCGATGCCCTGGAGCATTCCTTTGATGAGATTCTTGATCTCCAGGGCCCGTGCAAGTTCGCGGTTGGCAATCTCGCTCTTTTCCTCGGCCAACCGACTGCTCGCCCGGGCCTCATTCGCGGATTCGATGGCAGCGCTTCGAGCCACCGATTCGCTGTGGGCCGCCTTGTCCGCAGCACGCCAAAACCATCGGGAAACTGCGAGGCCAATCACGGTTACACCGAGTAGTCCCATGCCCATGGTCTGGGTACGTTTGAGCGCCGCAGCGCGAACCTTGGCCTCAGCAGCTTCCACTCGCGCCGTGTGCACGCGCTCTTCGACCTCGGTCAAATGTTTATGGATCGCCAGGGAAACCACCTCGGCAGACCTGGGCCGCGCGGCGGGTGCGGGTGCCAGGCATTGTTTCGCCAGTTCCACAAGGCGCCGTTCCGCGTTGCACTCCGCCAGCCGCTTGTGGGCGTCCACCTGATTGGCAGTGGCTGCCATGATCAGCAATTCATCCAATTCTCCGGCCAGGTAGGGGGGCTTGCCGGTCAGGATCTCACACAGAATGGCGCCCAGAGCGAACACGTCGCTGCGCTCTTCCATGGCTTCCACATCGCCGCGGGCTTGTTCCGGCGGCATGTAGGCCGGTGTGCCCATGACCGACCCCACCAACGACTGGGTGCCATGGCCGCCGGAGCGAACGGTTTCGATCACGCTCTGTTGGATGTTCTTGTTGGCGGCAAGTTCTTCATCGGCGACCCCACCGGAAGCGAGCACTTTTCCCATGCCCCAATCGACCACTTGCACCTCGCCGAAACTACCGATCATGATGTTGGCCGGTTTCAGATCCCGGTGCACAACCCCCCTGGCATGGGCGTAGGCCAGGGTTTGGCAAATGTCTTCGAAGATCGAAAGAAAACTGCGTTGGTCATCTGCAGGGGAAGCCCGCTCGGCCAATTTTTTGGCCAGGGTCTGCCCCTTGACCAACTTCATGCTGAAGAAGGCCTTGCCGTCGACCAACCCAAGGTCGTACACGGGCACGATTCCAGGGTGTTGCAGTTGCCCCCCGATTTGCGCTTCTTCAACGAAGCGGTGTAGCAGGGCAGAGTCGTCCTTGTACTTGTCGTGCAGGAACTTCATGGCCACGTCGCGACCCAGGTCCTGGTCGTGCCCGCGGTGCACGCTGCCCACCCCGCCGCGACCGAGCTCTCCATGAACCACGTACTTGCCAGCTTCAATCCGGTCCTCGGGGGCAAGGGCCTTCAAGATGGGAGCTTCCTCCGTGGATTCGTCCCTGAGCAGTACCTTTGGTTTGATGCCCGTGATTTCTCCAATGCGCTCGATCACGCTATGGGGCGAGGGCCCGGTGGTTTCTTCGCCGTAGGCAAAGGCCAGGCCTTGCTCGATTTCTTCGGGGATTTCGTTGGTTTCTTCGGACATGGGGTTGGTATTTGGAGGGGGGATCAGTCCTTCTTCAAGGGCTGGCCCGTTCTCATCAGGGAAATCCAAAAAAGGTATGACTAGGCGAGTGAGGCCAGCAGCCGCTTGCATTCCGCTTCCAGGTCGGCCGTTCCGGGGGAGTGGAAGGCGACCACCTCGCGCAGGCACGCGTAGAACTCCGTGCGGGCCTTGCGATAGGCGTTGTGAAGCTCCTGGGGAGGCATGTTCCATTCCGCAGCGATTTGGCGGATGGCCTCATCGCTGCCAAAGCGTCGCTTGAGAAGGTCCAGGCGCATGGCTCCCTTTTCCCCGTCTGCCCCAGCGACCTCCCGGTGCCGCTTCTTGGCTTCCTTGATGAGCGCCCGCGCCCAGCTTTGGTCGAAGAGGGTCGCTTGCCCCGGTTCATCGGAGGCGAGCTGCTGTTGCCATTGGCTGTTTTCGAGGTTCTGGGGGGCCTGGCGCAGGGCGCGCTCTTCAAAACGCCGGGCCACATTGCGGGTGACCCCGAACAGGAGACCGCGGAAGTCACCGCGCATGGGGTCTGCGCGATCCAGGACCCCGCCTGGCTTGAAGCACTCCATGAACACCTCTTGGGTGGCATCATCCGTTTCCCCTGCGAGGGATCGGCCCAGCCAACGGGCGGAAAGGAACCCCTGGATAGTTGTCGCGTAGGTTCGCGAAAAAATGGATCGGGCCTGGGGGTCGCCCGCAGAGGCGGATCGAACCATAGTCCAGCAGGTTTCGTTGGGGCGCTTGGGCATGGGGGGGCGGATTGTACCCCATGGCCTCCGATTCCTACGGAAAGACCAGACTTGCTTGATGCTGGAATGACAAGAGCCGCGGCGCATTTTTGATACGCCACGGCTCTTTTTTGAAAGGGAGCCCCCTTGGGGAACTGGTGGCAAAGTCAGTGCTTTGCAGCAGGATTGGCCATGAACTTGAAGCCCTTCGCTTCCATGGCGTTCTTCAAACCCGGAAGATAGTCCCGGTCATCCTGCTCGAATCGAAGGTTGAGAAACCCCTGCTTGTCGGGACCGATGCGCAGGGAGAGCCGGCCATCCTTCAGTTGGACTTCCGAAATCATGCCGATCAGGTTGGACATTGTTTTTTGGACGTGCATTTCCTGTTCGGCGGCCACGGCGCTCACCTGAGACTTGACTAGGTTGGCTGCGGATTGCGGACTCATGGGGACACTCAAGACCAGGGTTTGCTCCTTCCAGAAGATCCAGGGCTCGCCGGTCTTTGCTTCGGCGATCCAAGCATTGGCGGTGCTGGCGTCGAGCATGCCTGCGGTCTCCTTTTCAAGACTTCCTCCCTCGGATGTCCACAATAGCAAGCCCTTGTGGATTGCCTTGTTGAGCTCCGCAGTTGCCTCGATCGCACCGTCGATTCTGATCTGTTGGTGGATCGCAATCCGGTCCATGTCGTCCAGGTAGACCTGCGAAGGCTTCACGGTGAAGCGCTTCACGATATCTAGATATCGCTGGGCATCCCCTGGGTCCTCCGCGCCCAGTTGGGAGTGCAGGTCTGTTTCCATATCATCCAGATCGAATCTGAAGAATGAATCGATCAGCATGAAGTCGCGCCGGTCCCCGGCCATGCCTTCCACCGCCTCGACAGCTTTGGCGATCTCCTTGGTGCGACCCTCACTCCAAGCGTCCTCCCCAGATCCGGCGGCCATGACCCCGTGGTATGTCAAGTTGAGCTCGAGCACGTTGTTCTCTACGTCATGGCGCAGTGCTAGGTCCTGGCCTTGGAAATCCACGGGCCCGCAGGCGGCCAGCCCAAACAGGGCAAAGAGAACTGCGATGAGGGGCTTGTTTTGATGTTTCATTTTGTTTGGTGGTCAGAGAGAGGGAATATCCTGTCTCGGCCTCCCTGGGCCGAACGCGCCACGCATACGCGATTGTTACGCCCAAGTTTCGAGAAATACCGGCGCTGGCGGGAATGGGGGAGCTGGCCTATGCTCCCCGGACGTTGCCGATCGGGCAAGACAGAGGAAACCCATGAGCCAAGCCGAAAAACCGTGGTTTGAGACCGCATTTGAGTCCGGATATCTGGACGTTTATCCCCATCGGGATTTGGACGCGGCCCGGGTAGAAGTGGCTTGGTTGATGAAACAGGGAGTGGGGGGGCGTACGTTGGACCTGTGCTGCGGTTTCGGGCGGCACAGCCTGGCTCTGTTGGAGAACGGAGTGGATGTGATCGGGCTGGATCTATCGGCGGATCTGCTCTCCCAGGCGAAGAACCTGGAAGGCGGGGAGGCCCTCGCGGGGCGCCTGCTCCGCGGGGATGTGCGCTATCTGCCCTTCGCTAGCGGCAGCGTGGATAGCCTGGTCAACCTCTTCTCATCCTTCGGGTACTTTGGTGAGGCAGGGGACCAGGGGGTCCTGGACGAGATCACCCGGGTTCTGCGGCCTGGATCACGGCTGGTCATGGATCTCATGAACCCTGATCGCATTCGGGCGGGCCTGGTGCCGGAGTCGCGTACGGAAAGGGACGGATTTGTTCTGCTTGAAAGCAGGCGCCTGGAGGACAGCGGCCAACGTGTGACCAAGCAAGTCCGCATAGTTAACGTGGACGGAAGGGAGCGTTCCTGGAAGGAGGATGTGCGGCTCTACAGCCCAGATCGCATGGGAAAGCTGCTTCAGGAGCGTGGAATCGAGGTCGACCGGGTGGCAGGGAGCTTTGCCGGCGAGCCCTTCAGCGTGGATTCTACCCGGCAGTTGTTGATCGCGCGCAAGGTCTGAGTTTCGAGGGCCAATCGGGCGCTCTAGGGGGTGTATTGTGTCCCGGGACGGGTATACTGCTCGCCGGATTCGGCGGGAGTGCAGGCTTGATGCCCAACCTTGTTCCGCCTTCAGAATCGGCCACCGGAATCGCTTCAACAGAATCGACATGCAGCAAAACATCGTTTTCAGCGAAAAAGCCCTCGAGCTCCAAGCTATCGCCAAGGAGATCGCCGAGAAACACGTGCGGCCCAACGCCGCCAAGTTCGACAAGATCCAGGAGTACAACCACGAGGCCGCCCAGGCCGTGGCTGAAGCTGGCTTGTTCCGCACTTTCATTCCCACGGAGTACGGCGGCCATGGTGCCGGAGTTCTGGCCCTGGCCCTGGTCGCGGAAGAGCTTGCCAAAGCGGACTCCGGTTTCGGCGTGGCCTTCGCCGTCAACGCGCTAGGATCGTTCCCGATCATCCTGGGCGGCAACGAAGAGCAAAAGAAGAAGTACCTGCCCCAGATTGCTGCCGGCGAGAAGTTTGTGGCTTTCTGCTTGTCCGAGAAGTTTGCCGGTAGCGACGCCAGCGGCCTCGCAGTACGGGCCTTCGACCGTGGCGATCACTGGGAGATCTGCGGCGAGAAAAAGTGGACCACCAACGGTGGTGTCGCCGATATTTACTCGGTCTTCGCCGATTCCGATCCCACCTCCAAATCACGTCGAATCAGCGCATTCGTGGTCGAGAAAGGCACTCCTGGCTTTGAGATCAAGAAGGTCGAGGACAAGATGGGGATCCGTTGCGTGCCCGTGGTCGAGACCCACTTCGATCACGTCAAAGTGCCCAAGGAAAACCTGATCGGCGGTCGCGCCGGAATGGGTTTCAAGCACGCCATGATGACCTTGGACTATGCCCGCCCGGGTGTGGCTGCCCAGGCCGTCGGTGCTTCCCAGGGGGCCATGGATTGGGCCAACGTGTACGCCAACCGTCGCCAGCAGTTTGGTGTGCCGATCTCCAAGCACCAGATGGTCCAGGAGATGCTCGCCAACATGAGCATGCGCACCGAGGCTTCCCGTCAGCTGGTCTACGCCGCCGCCGCAGGCATCGATGAGATCGGCCCCAGCCCGGCCAACAGCAAGATGGCCGCCATGGCCAAGTGCTTGGCAGCCGACGTGGCCATGGATGTGGCGACGGATGCAGTCCAAGTCTTCGGCGGGTATGGCTATATGGAGGACTATCCCATCGCCAAGTTCTTCCGCGATGCCAAGATCCTCCAGATC
>JARGOW010000038.1:13442-13700 GCA_029212955.1 Planctomycetota bacterium
TTCGCGACGCGGCGGATTTGGAGCACCTCCAGGATTACATTCCGAAGGAGACCCAGCAGGCGTATTACGAAGAGGAAACGGCCCAGGCCTGAGCCCCTCCCGCCTAAGCCTGAGTTCAGGCTCCGCGAACCCCCTCCCAGCACGCCTGAGAGGGGGTTCGCTGCATTTATGGGGTTCCAAGGCCGGGTGACCGGGACCGTTGGGCGGTTCGGCGGTTCCATTCCCCAGTGGGCTAAAAATTTTGGCCGAAACCCCGCT
>JARGOW010000039.1:0-13292 GCA_029212955.1 Planctomycetota bacterium
AGCGCGAGCGCCGGGCCACCATTCTGGAAGCCGAGGGTTTCAAGAAGGCCAAGAAAGACCGCGATAAGAAGGTCAAGGAAGCGGAAGAGGACGGCAAGAAGCACAAGGACAAGAAGCACAAGGAGCCCAAAGCTCCGCGCAAGCCCAAAGCCAACCCGGCCAAGGAAGCTCTCGGCAAAGTCATGGCAGGCGAGATCCCCCTGGTGGTCCGCGCCAACCGCGCCGCTGTCCTGCGCAACCTACTTGAGGCCACCGAGGGCCTCGGTTCCCTTCGCATCGTGATCGCCGGTGGCCAACACGCCATGCATGTGGCGCCGAAGCTCGCCGCCCGCAAGATTCCCGTGATCGTTTGGCCCGCTACGGCTCTCGCCGATTCCAACAGCCAAGCCCGCACCGGCTTGGACCTGGCAGGTGAACTGGCCCGAGCTGGGGTTCCCGTACTCATCGGCTCCGGTGATGCCGGCGACACGGCAGCCCTGCCCCTCTACGCATCCCTCGCCGTGGGACATGGCTTGGACGCGGATCAGGCATTGGCCGCGATCACCACCCGCGTGGCCCAAGTATTTGACCTCCAAGATGAATTGGGTTCCCTGCGCCGCGGGCGTCGAGCGGAGCTCTTGATCATGGATGGAGAACCCCTTTCTATGGGCACGAGCATTCAATATGTCGTGTCCGGTGGCGAAGTCGTCGTGGAGCCCAAGGAATAATCGTCATGTTTGCACTCTCACTGACACTGGCCCTGTTCGCAGGCACCGGATCGGGCGTCGCGCCCAAGGCCCCGGCCGCCACAACAGTTGCACCCGCTGGATTCGTTCTCGAAGCGGATCACGTCCACACGGGCGCCGGCTCGATTCTTGAACCCGGAAAGGTTTGGATTCGCAACGGCAAGATCGAAGCGGTTGGAACCGAGGTGAAGGCCCCCGATGGTGCCGTTCGCATCAAGGTCGAGGGTCACCTCTCGGCGGGAATGGTTGCGCTCGGTGAAACCTCCCTGCTTGGCTATGAAGCTGCGGACACCACGCGGTTCATCATGCCAGAAGCGGAAGGGCGCCTGGGTTTCGACCCCAAGATGCCCGGGCTTCAACGCTTGGCAAAGGAGGGGATCACCACGGTTGTGCTGACCCCGCCCTCGCACTCCCTTGCCGCTGGCCGGGGCGTGATCGCGAAAACCGGAACCGGCCGCATCGTGGCCCGCGCCGAGTCCATGCACATGGCATTTGACTCCGAGATGTTCAAGCAACGCTCGGACCCCTCCAACGGAACCGATATCGGAGGCGGCTTCATTGTGTTCTTCGGCGCAAGTGGCGCCGTGAACCCGAATGGATACCGCTCGAGCTACCCGGGAGCGTCCGCCCTGCTCGAAGAGCGCATGGCCGACGGCAAAGGAGCCTTTGGGCACCTGGGTGAAGGCAAGCTCCGCGGTTGGTTGCGTTCGGGAACCCGCGCAGAAGCCTCGCGCGCCCTGTCTTTCGCCAAGCGTCACAAGATCCAAGGCACCCTGGAAGCCGGAGCCCGCGTGGGCGACCTCGCTCCCCAGGTCAAAGCTTCGGGTCTCGGAGTCGCGCTGGGAACCTTTAGCGAAAGGGCTCCGCACTTCTCCTCCCAGTCGGCCATTGCGCTGGCCCGCGAGAGCGTCCCTTTCGGCTTCTGCCTAAACGCAAAAGCTCGCCATGCATCCGCCCTGCGACTTTCCGCAGCACTCTGCCGCAAGGCCGGGTTGAGCGAGCGTGACGCCTGGGCCGCCCTGACCTCGGGAGCCGCAAGCGCCACCGGAATTCAAGACGTGGTGGGCGAATTGGCGCCTGGCCGCGATGCGGACCTGGTCCTTTGGACCGGAGCTCCCACCGAACTGACCAGTCAAGTGATGCGCGTCTGGGTTGACGGGCAAGCCATCGCCGGTATCAACGCCAAGAAAGGAGCCAAATAGTAATGGGCCTTCTCAAGAAACGACTCTTTTGCACCGGGCTGGCAGCCACCGTGCTGACCGCGACTACCTGGGCTTTGCCCCAGGAGGAAAAGCCCAGCGACGACGCTTCGATCTTTGTTGAGGTCCTGCACACTTCGACGGGGGATACCCTGAAGAACGTGCACGTGACCGTAAAGGATGGCCGCATCGACACGATCACGGCCGGCACCAAGGCCGGAGAGAATTCCGTGACCGGTGCCGTTCTAACGGCGGGCATGATCGATTTGAGCCCCCACATCACCTACGCCAACAACGCGGTCGAGCAAACCAATGAGCTGGAGTCTCGCCTGTCCGTGGCTGGCGCCTTGGACCTATTCAGCCCGACCTGGAAACGCTTGGCCCGCACCGGTGTGACCACCGTGCTGGTTACCCCGCCTGACCGCAACGTGGTGGGCGGCATGTGCGCCATCATGAAAACCCAAGGATCCACCGACCTGGCCAAGCGCCAGCTGAACGGTCAATCCTTCCTGCGCGGAGCCATGGGTGACGCACCCAGCAGTGGCAACCGCCCGGCCTGGGGTTCTCCGGACTCGATCTACAACCGTCGTCCCACCACCCGCATGGGTGTGGAGTGGGAATGGCGTAAGGCGTTTTACGACGCCGCCGCCGCGGGTGAGTTCCCCGAGCTTGAATTCCCCGGAGCGGACGTCTTCCGGGCTGTGCTCGCTGGCAACGTAAACCTATATGTGCAGGCCTTTGCCATGCTCGATATTCGTACCGCCGTTTTCCTCAAGGAGGAGATGCGCGACCAAGGTTTCGGTGAAATGAACCTTTGGATCGATGGCGGTTCCGAGTCCTGGAAGGACGCACAGCTGCTCAAGCGATCGGGAAGCGGAGTCGTGCTGGCACCGTTCCCCGCCAGTGGTCGCTCCAACGAGCGTTCCTTCATGGCTTGGCGCGTCGCCAAGGATTTGGCGGAAGCAGGCATTCCTTTCACACTCTCCGCCCATGGAGGCACCCGCCCAGGCACCACCATTGGTGACCAAGCGGGCCGTGCCATGCATGGCGGCTTGGATTTCCAACGTGCCCTCAACGCGGTGACCATCGAGCCCGCGCGTGCCCTTGGCATGGAGGATCGCATCGGAACGAGCGCTGTTGGCAAAGCTGCTGACCTTGTGATGTGGAGTGGGCCTCCCTTTGAGCTCACCTCCCGCATCTTGGCCGTCTGGGTAGACGGCGTCCTTATCACCCCGTCCACCCCCCAGAAAAACTAATCCCTCGCAGGACGCGCCTTGGCCGTTCACGAACCGACCATGAAACGATTCCCCAAGAAAGCCACTCTGGCCCTTTCACTTCTGTGCAGCGCACTGACCCTCGCGCTTCCCGCCGAAGCGGGTGAGAAACAAGCCATCAAGGCGGGCACGATCATCACCATGGATGGGGACCCCATCGTAGATGGTGTGATCCTGATGGACTCCGGCCGCATCGTGGCCGTGGGCGCATCCGCCGATGTTGAAATCCCGTGGGATGCGGAAGTGACCGAAGCCCCGGACATGGTTGCTGTGCCCGGATTTGTGGAAGCCCACAGCAACAACGGCATGGACCGCACCAACGAGACCATCGACATGGGTGCGTTCTTCGATGTGCAGGACTCGGTGAACCCCGTAGCCTTCTACTTCGAGGATTCCCTGCGCTACGGGATCACCACGATCAACATCCAACAAGGCAACCAATGTGTTGTGGCCGCTCAAGGCGCCATCGTGAAGCCCTTCGGCGCCACGGTTGCCCAGCAGCTGGTTCGCCCCCACGCTGGCTTGAAAATGAGCGTTACCGCAAAGCGCGGTAAGTCGCGGGCCACCCAGGCAGCTGCGCTGCGCAAGGCCTTCGGCGATCTCCGCTCCCACCTGGAAAAGCTGGTGGACGAGCACAAGAAGGGTGACGACCGCGCCCGCCGTGAAGCGCTGGCCCAGGGCCGCGATTACGATGGCGAGGACGGTAAGGGTCGCGCCATGACCGGAAAGGGCTGGACCCTGGAAGGCATGGAGAACATCCCCCGGGTTGAGATCGACGAAAAGCTGGCTCCCCTGCTCAAAGTCGTGGAAGGTCGCATGGCGGTTTACATGTACTGCGGCTCTCCTGCCGAAGTCCACACGGCACTGAACATTGCCCGCGAGAACGGTTTCCTGCACCGCATGATTTTCGTGCTCGGCAGTGGCTGCTTCAAAGCGGCAGATGAGATCGCCGCCGCCAAGGTTCCCGTGATCCTATCCCGCACCTTGGTTCACACCGAGCGCGACCCGATCACCAGCGAGGAAACCCTCACGTTCGAAGCCAAGGTATTCCAGGACAAGGGCGTTGCCTTTGCCCTGACCTCTAACAACTCCGGCTTGGAGTCGCTTTGGTACCAGGCAGCCCTTTGCGTTGGCCAGGGAATGGCCCGCAAGGATGCCCTCGCTTCGATCACGACCTCCCCGGCCAAGATCTTGGGTCTTGAAAACCGGGTGGGAGTCCTCAAGCCCGGTGCGGACGCCAACGTGGTGCTCTACACCGGCGATCCCTTGAGCGTGACCTCCCACGTGAACCTGGTCTTCATCGATGGCCAGCCCGTATACGACCGCTCGAAGGACGTGCGCCTCCAACACCTGATGGATGGTGAGCAGCCCAAGGGCACGGCTCCCTCCGACGAAGAAGAGGGTGAAATGCACGCAGGCGAAGGCCCCTCTGACGATGACAAGAAGGGCGAAGGATCCGACTCCAAAGGGGACAAGTAATGAGGCTTCTCTTTTCACTGGCTTGCGCCGCAACCCTGACCGTCGGCGCCCTGCGCGCGGACGATTTGGTGGTGCGCGCAGGAACCATTCACCCCTGTGGCGGTGAAGCGGCCCTGACCGGTGGCGCTGCCATCTGGATTCAGGACGGCAAAATCCTAGCTGTTGGCAAGGATGTGGACGCGCCGATCGGCACGCCCGAGCTGGACTTTGGTTCCGCTGCGGTCATTGCTCCCGGAATGGTCGCAACCAAATCCTCCTACGGTCCCCGCGGGGATGCCGCACGTTCGGCAGCACCGTTCGTCCAGGCGATCGATGCTTTCGATCCCTATGGCACCTACAACTCGGCCCTTAGGGCTGGAGTGACCAGCGTCTTTCTGGCACCTGGATCGGGCGAGCGCCTGATCGCGGGCCAGGGCGCGGTGGTCAAGTTGGCCGGTGAGGACCGCGCCACCCGAACCCTGAAAGGTAGCACCGGCATCACCGGTTCCATTGCATCGGGCGCGCGCTTCGCACCCGGTTTCTGGGAACCGCGCTTGCCGGCCACCGTGGACGTGGGCCTTGGTTTCGAAAACCGCCAGTTCCCGCGTACCGTCATGGGCGCGGTCGTCGCACTTCGCGAATTGATGTCCTTCGCCGCCGGCAAGGGAGACTTCAGTTCGGAATACGGCTCGGAAGCCGGTGAAGTTCTTGGCGAACTGATCCGTGCCAAGTCGGTTTGGCGCATGCGTGCACAGACCGACGAGGAAGTTTCCGCTCTGATCGAGCTCTTCCAAGGCACGGAAATGCAATTGGTGATCGAAGGCCTGGAAATGGCCCCCGATAGCGCCGCCCGCTTGCAAGCTGCAGGTCACAAGGTGATTTACCAGGTCACCCAGCCCACCCTGGCCAACTACGGCAAAGAGGCCGATAAGGAACGCCCGGATCCGACGGTTGCCGCCGGTCTGGCCAATGCCGGAGTGCCCTTTGCCATTCAGGCATGGTCGCCCACCAGCCTGCGATTCGCTGCCGCCCTCGCCATGCGCGGAGGACTGGGAGCGGAGACCGCCCTGGAGGCCATCACTTACCAGGCTGCGCAAGCCCTGCAGGTCGCCGACCGTGTCGGGTCCTTGAAGGCCGGCATGGATGCGGACCTGGTCGTCTACAATGGCGCGCCCATGGATGTGGCTTCCAGCGTTTTGGTGACACTGGTCGACGGCAAAGTCGCCTATGACGCCGAAGAGGTGGCCCGCCGCCTCAACGAAAAGTCCGCCATGAAAGGTGGTCCTTTGGCTGGCCGGGATCCGCTCGGAGCCCTGCCCCGCCGCGCAACGGTGCTCTCCGTCGAGGAATTGCACTTGGGCAATGGCGAAGTCCTCTCCCCCGGCGAGATTTTGATCAACCAGGGCCGAATCGTCGAAGCGGGTCGCCGTGTCTCCCGTCCTTCGGGAGCCAAGGTCGTGACCGGTTTTGCCGCCATGCCCGGAGCTGTCGACGTGCTCGGACATCTTGGAATGGAGGGTCAGACCCCCAGTATTTCCAAGTCCTTCGAGATGCGTCGCATGGTCGAGCCCGGGGACCGGGTGGACCGCGAGGTCGCACTCGCCGGAACCACAACGGTCAATATGACCGCCAGCAACCAACCCCAGCAGACCACCACCTTGACTTACAAGCCGGCTGGTTTGGATGTGGACCGCATGGTCGTTCGCAACCGTGGTAGCTTGATCTTGGGTTGGCCCAGCGGCTCGACCGCCGGGCTCCTGCACAAGGAAAAAGAGTATTCCGCTAAGTGGACTGAATACGCCAAGAAGCTGAGCGAGTGGAAGGCCAAGCCCAAGAAGTCCGAAGCCGAAAAGGAAGAGGACGAAGAAAAGGAAGACGAAGCCAAGGACGAAGAGTCCAAGGAGGAGTCCTCCAAAAAGAAGAAAAAGAAGAAGAGCAAGAAGCGCCCCGAGGCCATCAATGTGACCGGAACCTTTGAGGGCGAATTGACCCTCGGAGATGAAAGCGCACAAAAGGCCCGTCTACGCATCATGGAGTCCGAAGATGGATCGCTGCAGGGCACCCTGCGCACCGCGGATTACCCTGATCTCGTGTACCTGGAGGGTACCCGCGACGAATACAAGATCGTCCTAGACGCGCAAACCACCGAAGGTGGCATGCGCCTTGGCCTCGAACTCAACTTCACCGACAACGAGGCGGAGAAGCCCCTGTTGGAAGGCCAACGACTTTTCCGTGGAGTTACCCACGAGTTTTCCCTGCCCCGCGTCTCCACCGATTACCCCGTGGCGAAGCGTCCGGCCATGGCGGAAGAAGAAGAGAAGCCCAAGGAAAAGTCCGGTAAGCCGTCCCCCCCGACGGTGGATCCCCTGCTCGAGATGCTGCGCGATGCACGCAAGGGCAAGGCATCCATCTTCGTGCGAGTCGACCGCCAGGATCACATCCGCAGTTGTGTGGACGCCTTCGCAGCTGCAGGCATCAAGCCGGTTTTGGTTTCCGCCTCGGAAGTGAACGCAGTGGTAGCGTCCGTTCGCGGGCGGATCGCCGGTGTCATTCTCACCGGTTCTCCGGTCACGACCATGAACCGCGGCCTTGTGACCTACAACCGGTACGCATCCCTGCAGTCCGCCGGCATCCCCGTGGCTTTCGCCAGCTTTGCTGAAGAAGGCGCGGCCGGTTTGGTCGACGTGGCCACCATGGCCGCTTCCCAGGATTGGAGTCCCCAGGGAGCGATGCGCGCCCTGACCTCCGATGCCGCAAAGATCCTTTCCCTATCGGGCAAGGTCGGATCCCTCGAGGCCGGCAATGGGGCAGATGTTCTGCTCCTGGACGGGCCCCCGCTGGTTCCTAGCACCCGCATTCTGAATGTTTGGGTCAATGGCCGGGAGGTGCAGCGTTGAGCTTCTTTCCGACTCTCTTTCAGCAAACCCGTTTGCAAAACAGCCGTCGGGGCCTCTCCCCGATCGGCGTGCCCCAGGTGAAACCCATGAAGCACACCCTTAAAGCGGCTGTAGCCTTGCTTGCCCTCGTGGCATGGCAGAGCCCACTCGCTGCGCAGTCCACGAGTCCCGCACTTCAGGTGCCCGAAAAGGTTGGTGGTGTTGAGCCCGGAGCCGTCGGTGGCGTGGGCTTGGCCCTGATCTCGAAGAAGATCGTTCTGGCCGAATACCAGGGTCGCGATGTCATCAACAACGGTGTGATTCTCGTCAAAGACGGCATCATCCAAGCCGTTGGCGCCAGCAAGGACATCGTCATCCCCGCCGAGTACGAGGTTATGGACGTGGGCAACCGCTGGATCATGCCCGGCTTGGTTGAGATGCATAACCACGTGGCGGGACGCTTTGGTCTCAACGACATGGTGTATCTGGCAAACCCCGGCTTGCGCGCCTCGGCGGACGTGGAGCCTGGCAATCATCTGACCAAGATGGGATTGGCCGGCGGAGTCACATCCGTGCTGTACATCCCCGGGTCGGGCACGAACGTGGGTGGCCAGGGCGTTCTGCTGCGCACGGGTTTCGACACCTACGAGCGCTGCGAGATCCGCAACCCCGGTTCCTTGAAGCTGGCCCAGGCCGGTAACCCGGAACGCTGGCTCATGCGCCCGGGCCGCACCCTGATGAACTACAACACGCGAGCCACCTTCAAAAAGGGCATCGCGTACGCCAAGACTTGGGAAGCCTTCGAGAAGGACGGCGGGGTCAAGCCCCGGGTCAACCCCCAGTGGGAGATCTTCCGTCACCTGCGTAAGCGCGAAGTGCATATCTCCACCCACACCCAGATGTATCAGGTCGTCATGATGACGATCACGCTGGTTCACGATGAATTGGGATTGCCCTTCTTCATCGACCACGGCACCTTCGACACCTGGCGTTTGGCGGGTGAAGCCGAGAAGCGCGAGATCTTTGGAGTCCTGGGCCCGCGCAACGTGGACCCGCCCAACCAGGGCATGATTCGCTGGACCGGTTCCTCCCCCGAGCGCATGCAAGGCGTGGCCGCGGGTTACCAGGACCAGGGCTTCACCCGAATCGGTTTCAACACCGACTCGCCCGTGATCCCCCAGGAAGAGTTGCAACTCCAGGCCGCCATCGCAGTGCGATATGGCTTGCGGGACAAGGAAATGGTCAGTCTGCGCGGTTTGACGATTATTCCGGCCATGGCCGGGGGCATCGGAGATCGCGTGGGAAGCCTCGAAGTTGGTAAGGATGCGGACATCCTGATCACCACCGGAAGCATCACCAACCCCCAGCACTCGGTTGACATGGTCATCCAGTTGGGCGAAGTGGTTTACAACCCCCAAGAAGAAGGCCGTCGCTGGTAGGCCCTGAGCCAAAGGACAAACAATGCGCTTCCTTGCACTACTGCTAACACTCGGATCACTCTGCGGAATTTCGCAGGCGGGTGATCTCCTGGCCATTCGTGCCAAAACGGTTTACACCGGTACCGGCGAAATTCTGCATCACGCGGTAATTTTGGTGGACTCTGGAAAAATCGTCACCATTGGCGAAGACCTTCCGATCGAGCGCGGAATTCCGATTCTCGAGCTCGACGACAATCAAGTTGTCGTGCCCGGATTCATTCAGCCGTACACGCGTTTGGGCAGCTCCACCCGTGGCCGCAATAGCACGGATCCCCACGTGCTGGCCAAGGACGGCTTCTATCCGACCTCGGCGCTCAAAGAATATGCCAAGGCTGGCATCGTGCTCGCGGGTTATTACCCCGCCGGCCGTGGCATGCCTGGTCAGGCCAGCGTGCTCCGCCCCGTACCTGCCGACGGCAAGTCCTACGTGGTCAAGGAGTCGAGCTACGCGAAACTCCTGACGTCGTCCTCAAAGAACGAGAAGGACCGGGTCCGTTCGATCTACGAGGCCATCGAAAAGCACAAGACCAAGGCTGAGAAGCACAAAGAGAAGTACGACAAAGCCAAAGATAAGGCCGACAAGGCCGCCAAGAAGGAAAAGGACAAGGACAAGAAGAAGGCCATCCTGGAGAAGGTCGGCAAGTTTGCCCCCCTTAAGCCGGACGCCAAGAATCAGGCCTTCATGGACATCGAATCCGGTGACCTCCCGGTCCTGGTGTCCTTGGACCGCGCCGGAACCTTCCTGCACTTCAAGGATGCGCTCGATGACAAGTCCATGGACTGGTCCCTGCGCCTGCCCATCTCCCTGGAAAGCGACTTCGCCAACATCAAAGAGGAAGTCGGCAAGGCCGGAACCCGCGTGGTCATGGATCCCGCGATCAGCGTGAACCCCGGTTCCCGCAAGCAACGCAACCTGCCCGCCGAGTTTTCCAAGGCCGGCGCTAAGTTGGTTTTGGTTCCCCGGAGCGACAGCGCATTCGGCGCCAAGAACTGGCGTAAGGACGTGGTGAGCGTGATTCGGGCTGGACTCGATGAGCAAACCGCCCTGAGCGCCATGACGTTGGAGTGCGCCAACCTTTTGGGCATGGGCGACACCCACGGAAGTTTGGAAGCCGGCAAGGTCGCCGATCTCCTGATCCTGAGTGGCAAACCTTTTGAGCCTGCTTCAGAAATCGAAGCGGTCATGGTCGACGGAAAATTCGTGCACGGTGAGGCTGGACTATGAAATCGAGTATCTTCAACACCGGCCTGCTGGCCGCCCTTCTCCTGGGTCTCGGACTTCCCGCGTTTGCGATGGCTTCGGCTGCAACGCCGGGCGCCTCATTCGTCATTGAAGACGAAAAAGAGGAAGCCAAGGACGAGGAATCCGACGAGGATGAGGACAAGACACGCTGGTACGCGGTTGTGGGCGGAGACTTCCACACGGGTACTGGAGCCGTCCTCAAAAATGCCACCATGCTTTGCAAGGACGGCAAAATCGTGGAGCTAGGCTATGACGTTTGGATCCCCGAGGATGCGGAAGTGCTCGACGCCACCGGTTTCCGGGTGTATCCCGGCATTGTCGCCATTGCTTCCACCGGATTGTTTGGCGGCGGCAGCGATGTGACCAACACCGTGGATCCCTACTCCCAGGGCATGCTGCTCGGTTTGGCCAGTGGAATCACGAGCGCCGTTCAGGGTTCCGAAATCGCCAAGCTCAAGCGTGGATCGATCGATGACCTGGTCATGGGATCGAATTTCTTCCAAACCATGCGCTATCGCTCCTCCACGCCCTCGGGCAAGCAGGAGCTGCGTCAAAAGTTGGACGAGGCAGCCGCTTACCTGCGGACCCTACGCGCCTGGCGTGCCGATCGCAGCAAGGACAAGGGCAAGGAGCCCAAGGCAACTGGAATCGACATGGGCTTGGTCGCCGTGCTCGCCGGTGAGAAACGGGCCATTTTCCGCGAGGACAACCGCGCGGGACTGCTCGACATCGCCAACCTTTGCATGCGTTACGGGTTCCGCCCCGTGATCCAAGGCGGACGTGAGGCGTGGACCGTGGCAGATGAATTGGGACGTGCTGGTGCCACCGTAATCCTCACGCCCCGGGATCGTCGCGCAAAGGACCAGTCGCTCATCCGTGAAGGTGGAACGAGCATCGAGAACGCCAAGATTCTGCACGCCAGCGGAGTTCAGGTGGCTGTGCGCTCCATGAGCACCGGCAACAACTCCATGGGCGGAATCGCCGGACGTGACGTGATTCACCTCCCGATCTCGGCTTCCTTCGCCATGCGCGGTGGACTCAGCGAGCAAGCGGCCCTGGATTCGATCACGATCGTTCCCGCCCGCCTGGCAGGCGTCGATCACCGAATCGGTACCTTGGAAGTCGGTAAGGACGCGGACTGCGTCATCACCGACGGCAATATCTTGAACTACGCCACTTTCGTGCAGTGGGCCATCGTCGATGGCGCCATGGTCTACGACAAGCAGGCTGAGATGTACTACGCCCATATTCGCCCCCGTCCCGATGACCAGCTTGCACCCGAGGCCCGGGTCGATGCCGGTGAAGAGGTCGAGGAAATGACGGGAATCGATGGGGAACCCATCGTCAAAGACGCCGAGGAAGGCGAAGGCGATGAAACGCCCAAAGAGGAAGAAGGCGAGAAAGAGAAGTCGAAAGAAGACTGATTCTCCCCCAATCCTGATTAGTTTTACGAGACAGGCTCCTAGGAGCCTGTCTCGCGTTATGATTGGGTTCCGCCACATTTTCGAACCCATATGGTCCTCCGCCACATCATGAACACCTTGGGCAGCAGCCCAAGAGCCACGCGAAATCTCAGCCTGGACGAGGCGTGTCGAGCGTTTGGATCGATCCTTAGCGGTTCCGAAAGCGACATTCTGATCGCCACCTTCCTCGCCACTCTGCGGTGGAAGGGTGTCACAGAAGAGGAATTGGCAGGCTTTGCCATGGCGGCCCGGGCGCGGGCCGACATCCCTTGTAGGGGAGTTCCCAATCTGTTGTGCGTGAGCGGAACCCTGGATGGGCAGGTGGATTTCCCTCCCCTGGACGCTGCGGCGGGCATGATCGCCGCAGGAGCGGGGCAGAAAGTTCTCCTGTTATCAGATAAGGGGACGCCTCCGCGCCGGGGACTCACTGCAGCCCACATCCTGAGTGAATTGGGAGCCTCCATGACCTGGGATCCGCGCGAAGCGGAAACCTGGATCGAGACCGTCGGGTTCGCCGTGCTCTCCGTTTCGGGCGTGCTGCCGGCATTGGTCCCCCTGCGAAAAGTACGCGGGGAAATGGTGCTTCGCTCGCCCCTCGCCACCATCGAAAAATTGCTGGCACCCGCTTCCGCCACAGTGCTGCTGGGTGCTCAACACGGACCGGTCCTAGGCGCGGCCATTGAGGTGGTGAAGCGCCTCAATCACCCCGGTGGGGTGGTCCTTCAGGGCGAAGGCGGCGGGGTCATTCCCTATGTGCGAAGGCGTACCAAGGGCATCGAGTTGACCGAAGGATTCCTGGCTCGATTGACCGTGGAACCTTCGGACTTTGGCCTGCAGTGTGGTCAAGAGCCGGAGTTGCCCATGTATGGGCCGCCCGAGGACGGACAAGGGCCCGAGGATAACGTATCCCTAGTCCGTGCCGCGGGAATGGAAACCCAGTCGGTATTGGCCGGGGAGCGGGGGCCCAGCCGAAATGCAGCCTTGCTTGGCGCAGGCCTCATGCTCAAAGCCACCCACAAGGCGCTCACCCTGGCCGATGGTGTGTCCATGGCTACCGAATCCTTGGATAGTGGAGCCGCATCGGCCGTCCTGGCTAAACTGCGCGAGGCCAGTAGCACCTAAACCCCTGGGGATGGCCACGATTCCATCCCAATCAAGACAGTCATGTGTCCAGACACGATCAAGTCAGGCACCCAGTTGGTGGCCGTGGATTTGGGATCCAACTCCTTTCACATGGTGGTGGCGGAGCAGCGCCAGGGGGAAGTCGTACTGCTCGACCGACTCCGGGAACGGGTCGGGCTGGCGGAAGGGTTGACCCCTGACGGCAAACTGAGCGGGCCCGTGGCTGAACGCGCCCTGGAATGCCTTCGCAGATTCGGGGAGCGCCTGGAGGGCATTCCGAAGAACTGCGTTCGCTGCGTGGGCACGGCTGTGTTTCGGGATGTGAAGGATGGGCGCGAGTTCCTCACCCGCGCGGAGGAAAACTTGGGCCATGAAATCGAAACTCTTCCGGGCAAGGAGGAGGCTCGCCTCATCTATTTGGGAGTGGCCCATAGCTTGGGCGATGATTCTGAGG
>JARGOW010000039.1:13302-13686 GCA_029212955.1 Planctomycetota bacterium
GAGGGCCGGTTGGTGATCGACATCGGTGGCGGTAGCACCGAGATCATTTTTGGAAGCCAATTCGAGTCCAAGTTGGGGGAGAGCTTGCCTTTGGGGTGTGTGTACCAGTCAAAACGTTTCTTCGAGGACGGTTCGATCACGCGCAGGGCATTCAAACGAGCCATCCTTGCGGCACGACTCGAGATCGCCCCCGTGGCCGAGGACCTGCAAAACCACGGGTGGGAGCAGTGCATCGGGGCCTCAGGAACTGTGATCGCAGTGGCGGAAGCCCTGCGCGAAAACTACGACGGTGATGGCACTATCACACCCGAGGGTTTGGACTTGTTGATCGAGGACCTCTGTGAAATGGGGCACGTGAGCGACCTGAATCTCCGCGGGTTGAAG
>JARGOW010000040.1:0-1573 GCA_029212955.1 Planctomycetota bacterium
CCCACCGCTGCGCGCGCATCCTGTTTTCGCTCAACTACCACCTGGGCAAGTGGTCCGCCGAGGAATGCGTGGACTTCCTGGTCAACCGGGTGGGTCACGACCGCCGCAATGCCACCGCGGAGGTGCGCCGCTCGATCCAGGGTGGTTACGGTCCCCTGTACCAGGCCGCCTATATGGTCGGAGGCCTGCAGTTGAGGGCTTTGCACGCGGAACTGGTCACCCACGGAACCTGGACCGAACGCGAATTCCACGACACCGTCCTGAAGCAGGGTTCGATCCCAATCGAGTACATCCGCGCCGCCATGGGAAGCCAAAGGCTCGAACGGGAGTTCCCTGTCACCTGGCGCTTTGCGGATTAGGCTTCAGGAGGGGGAGGCCTGGGCGATCCATCGGGTCCAGACCAGTCCGACCCCGCAACCTAAGAAGTAGTAGGGAAAGTCTGCCCAATGGAACGTGCTGCCGAGGAGCAGCCCCCCCGGTCGGGTTCCGCGCAAGGCTTGCAACCATCCCGGGTGCCATAGCTGCGCAAACTCCACCAAGACAGTGGCTAGCAGCACACCCAAGCAAACCCACACCGTGCGACAGCGGGGCCAGAGAAAGAGAACGAGAAACACCCCGGCGAGCACATAGAAAGCGCCTCCCAGTTGCCTGGCGACCCAATTCCACCCGGTCCCGTTGGCGGCTTGCGACGCGATACCCAGGGCCAATACGAGCATCAAACTTGCGCCATATCGCATGCGCATGGATGGGGTTGAAGTCGTCATGGGGAAGGATGTGCCAAATGCGGGCGGCCCATGGTACCCGGTTGCCCAGCCCCAAGGTGATGGGTGAAAATCCAGATAAGTGGGCGAGAACAGGCTCAATCCTGCGAACCGGGAGCCAGCCTACGGGAACGATAGTTGTTTGGACCCCTCCCAAGCGCGAATGTGGGTAGGAACCCTACCCACATCACTATGGAACCGACGATTCAATCCCAAGATCCCGCGCTGGCCACAAGCCTGGAAGCCTCCCTTTCGAAGCTGGCCAACACCTTCGAAACCTACGTGCAAGCCCAGGCGGACACCGAAGCGGCCAATGCCGCCGAGAAGGCCGCCCAGGCCGCCGCTGACACCGTCCCCGAATGGGAGTGGAGCGCGGAAGCCATGCAGGACCTGGGCGCACAGGCCTTGGACAAACTCATCGCATTCGCCCCGAAGCTCGCCGGCGCCGTCGCCGTTTTCTTCATTGGTTGGCTTGTGGCGCGTTTCCTCAAGCGCGTACTCCAGCGCGTTCTCGAGCGCTCCAAGGTGGACTCCACCCTCACCAATTTCCTGTGCAGCACGTCCTACATGGCTCTGATGGTGTTCGTGGCCATCTCGGCTATTGGGCAGCTTGGGGTCAACACCGCCTCCTTCGTTGCGATCCTCGGTGCTGCGACCTTTGCTGTGGGTTTTGCATTGCAGGGGTCCCTGGCCAACTTCGCCTCGGGAGTCATGATGATTCTTTTCCGCCCGATACGGCAGGGCGACCTTGTAGAAGCCGGCGGCGTTCTCGGAACTGTGGAAGAGGTCGGCGTATTCGCCACCGTGATCAA
>JARGOW010000040.1:1583-1989 GCA_029212955.1 Planctomycetota bacterium
CTCGAAAACAAGAAGGCCATTGTCGCCAACGGCAACATCATGGGCGACAACATCATCAACTACACCGCGAACGGCATGCTGCGCGTGGATATGACCTTCGGCATCGGGTATGGCGATGATATGAACAAGGCCATATCGATCATGCAACAGGTACTCGCCGCCGATGAACGCGTGCTGAAGGATCCCGGTCCCGACATCGCTTGCTCCGAACACGGTGCTTCCTCGGTGAACTTCGTCTGCCGCCCCTACGTGCACCCCGACCACTACTGGGACGTTTGGTTCGATACCCACAAGTCCGTCAAAGAGCAATTCGACGCCCAGGGCATTTCCATCCCCTTCCCCCAGCGCGACGTGCACATGATTCCTGTCGGCTGATTCGCAAGGCGGCCTAGCCACCCCCCCCATG
>JARGOW010000040.1:1999-13535 GCA_029212955.1 Planctomycetota bacterium
CGGCTCCCGATCCGGACTCCTCCGGTTCGGGAGCCGCTGTCCGTTGGGTAGCTTTGAATATTCGGGTTTCGGTCCACCAAAGGCCCGGATCCATCAAGAGGGCCCGGGGTCGTGCGCATCGCACGGCCCCGGGCCCATTGAATCGGATCGCAAACCCGTGGGATCAGTCCCGGCTGTTCAGCTTGGCGAGCAAGCGCAGCATTTCCAGGTACAGCCAGACCAGGGTGACGAGCAGGGCGAAGGCCCCGTACCACTCCATGGCCTTCGGCGCACCGCCCTGGCTCATGCGTTGGATCATGTCGAAGTCGATGGTCAACATGAAGGAGACCACTCCGATAACGACCAGGCTGAATCCAATGCCCACGATGCCACTGCCGTGGATCATGGGAATGCTGATTCCGAAGAAGCCCAGAACAAAAGTGGCCATGTAGACCAGGAAGATGGCACCCATGGCGCTGAACACTATGGAGCGCATTCGATCGGTGACTTTTATGATTCCCGTGCGCCACAGGGTGAACATGGAGAAGGAGACACCAAAGGTCAGCATGGTGGCGTACACCACGATGTTGTCGTAGAAGGCGTATTGATAGACGGCGGAGATGGCGCCCAGGAACAGTCCCTCGCACAGGGCAAAGGGAATGGCCAACTTGGGTGCGGTGGCCGGCTTGAAGCTCATGATCAGGGTCAGGATGAACGCAGGGATCATTCCCCCATACATCCAAAGTTTCGCATTGGCGAGTTCCGCCCCGGTCACCTGGCCCCAGCTAAGGGCCGCGCTAGCGGTGACGACCATGAGCAGAATGGACACCTTGGTCAGGGTGCCGTCCACGGTCATAGCGTCCGCAGGGTTGGCGACGCGGGTACTCGATTTGACCACGCTTTCGCGCAGCGCAGGATTGCTGGTTCTCATGGGCACGAGGGTACCGTTCGAGATCCTGGCTCGCTAGGCAATCCCCGCGGGACGCTCCGCCGTGCCTGGAAGCGGTGGGAACGGGGTCGCTTTTCCGGAATTCCGGGTTCGAAAGCCTCCAGGCTCCTGCCAGTGGCCCCAATACGCCCCCAAGCGGCCCAATCCCTACGGTCCTACTTCGCGCCGGAGGCCTTCTGCCCACGGACTTTTTTACCCTTGGTTTGCGCAGCTTCCGCAGCCTGGCGTTCCCGATCCAGACCTAGCTTCTCCGCCAAACTGTAGGTCAGAAGCCCAGTGATCAAACCAGCGAACACCGTGGAGATCACCACCCAGCGGGGATAGTCCACCATCACAAAGTTCGCCACAGATCCCGCCAAAACGGCCATGGTCACCACACCGACCATGTGCGCCAAGTGCTGCAGCCCCACCAGGCACGCCATCATGCCCCCGGCGAAGATACACAGGCACCAACCCACGATCATCAGAATGAATGCGCCCGTTGGAAGGCCGCCCACGTAGGCCGCCATGGTTTCCTGGGTCCACTCACCGGTTTGGTTTTCGGCGGGGAAGAAGCGGAAAACCATGTTCTCCACCACCAGGGTCAGGACAAACGCGACCACCATGCCAACCAGCAGGGCGCGAACTCTTCGAAGGGATGCCATGGGATTGGACTACTCGGAGGCCAGGGGCGACTGGGAGGGATTGTTGAATCCCAAACGATTGGCCAACACCACCGAAAGAGCGATGGCGCTAACAATACCGATCACGCTGGCGGCGTTGAACCAAACGGGGTAATCCACTTCGCGCAGGGCCTTGGACACATACATCAATACCGCGCCGCCCACCACAAAGCTGAAGAAGGGAGGGTTTTCCTTGGCCATGGAGCAAGCCCCCAAGCCACCGAGCAGGGCGGCCAAGCAGTAGGCGAAAAGCGACAAGAGGTGGTAGCCCACCGGCGCCTCCGCCAGGTATACGCCCATGGCCGCAACATCCTTCATGTCCGTACCCTCGGGCAACGGATACATGCTGAGCTTGAGCTGGCCCAGGACCGTCACGACAAACATGGCGGTGGCCAACCCCACAAAAATGGCTGCTATGGCTCGAATCATTGCGCTTTCGGACTCCTGAATCGCCCGGACCAAACCGCTGGCCCCCGGCTTCGGCGCCAGTAGACCCCAAGCGAAGGCCCGAATCTACGGCGCAACCGGATTCCAGGGCCTGGGTGTGGATTGGGCGCCAGCGGACCCCGCAGGACCGGCGTCCCCGGTGATCCGGGCGGCCGAGACCCACCCGCATCCAGTGGGCCAATCGTGCGCTTCTTTGGTCCCCCGGCCCCCAGCCGCGGGCCTGGCATCGGATTGGTGGGCACCTGGTCTGTCTCGCACCCCAAGTTGACCCCAGCGCACACTTGCAGGAGTTGGAAAGGCCGTGGCATTCCCCGGGGAAGCCTCCCGGTTTAATTGCTGTGACCCCCACAGACTGATAGCTTGCCAAGGATGCAAACGCGAATCGGAACCGGCTGGAAGGGCAAGCAGGCCCTGTGGGCGGTGTTGATTGGCTTGGGCGCCGTGGCATTCGACCTGGCCCAACAGGGTTCCACCGGTTACACCCTACAACGCCTGGGGCTGGGATTGGCGGTCGTGATGTTCCTTGCGACCCTCTCCAAGGATGGACCCGACAGCGTGGGCTTGACCTGGCGCGCACGGCCTAGCTGGAAGTTCTGGCCCAAGCGCATCTGCCTATTGGGCGTCATCGTGCTGGCCTGCTCCCTCGTGGTTTGCGCCGTGCTGTGGTGGAAGGATGCACTCCCCGCCATGGAGAGCACCTTCACCGACAAAAGCGCCATGTTGCGCAACCTTTGGCTGTCCTGTCTTTGGGCGCCCATCGAGGAGGAGATGCTATACCGCGTCGCCCTCTGCGCCCCCCTGGCCGCCTGGCTGGGCCCCCGCGTCACAATCCTCATCGGCGGACTCGTCTTCGCCGGCCTGCATCACCTTTACGGCAACCTGGGCCCCAACCACCTCTTCGCCGGCCTGGTCATGACCTGGGCCTACCTGCGCAGCGGCACGATACTCCTCCCCTTGCTACTTCACTCCTTGGGCAACCTGGCCGTTTGGCTCATGCAAGTGGTTTTGTTCTATCGCGGATAGTTCGCGCCCCGACCTCGCCGTTCACGGGGCAGCGGTTCGCACCATTTCAACGTGGTCGATTCCGTCGAGCAGATAAACCTCGCCCACGGGTTGGAACTCGAAACCACGATAGAACTTTTCCAGGTAGGTTTGCGCGTGCAGGCGCATGGGTTGACCAGGCCAGTGGGATTCGACCTGTTGCATGGAGTGGCCCATCAGGAGTTTGCCCAAGCCCTTGCCGCGCTGGTCGGGATCGTTGACCACACGACCGATGGCGGGTTCGTTGCCATCCACGCCGGGGGCGAGAAGGCGCGCGTAGGCGGCTAGTTTGCCCTCGATGTTATGCAGCATCAGATGCAGGGTCGCGGGGTGGCGATCCTCGGGGCCGGGGTCCTGGTAGACGCAGTTTTGTTCGACCACGAAGACGCGGGAGCGCAGCTCCAGGATGTCGAGCATGTCCACCGCGCTGAGTTCCGCGATGGTGGCCACGCGCACGATGAATTCGGGGCCCGCCATCAACTTCCGCCCTTGAATAGGGGCAGCAGGGTGTCGGCTAGTTTGGTGTAGAGTTCACCGGTGGCGCGTACGTCGCGCAGGCAATATTCGCCGATGTCTTCGATGCGGCCTTCGCGGTAGGCGCGACCCACCTGGCTACCGTCGATGGAGCCCTTGGGGCTTTGCACATCGAAACGCCGGCACCAGTAGTCCAGGGAATAGCGGTCGCGGGTGGCACCCTGGAAGGTCAACACGTCGAACAGATCGCAGTGGTCGGCCAGGTCGTAGCGATAGGGAACCAGGTTGCGCGAGGGGGTCAAACCCAATTGGGCCGAGCGCACCATCAACACGGGGCCGTCGTAACCGCGGCCGTTGAAGGTCACCAGGCGCGAACCGCGACCGGCGGAATCCCGAGCGCCCACCACCTCCCAAAAGCGCTTGAGGATTTGCTCCTCGCTACCCCGGAAGATCTTGGAGTCCCCCACCTTCTCCCAGGGATGTTCTTCGGTGTGTTCGCCCTCGAGTAGGATCAAGCCCCGGTCCTGTTCGACTAGCCAAAGGCCGATGGCGATCACCTTGCCCAGTCCGGGGTACAGGGCCAGTCGCTCCGGAACCGCATCCCGGCGCTTGGGGTCGCGCTCGCGCTGCACCAAATAGCCGCGGGTGCTCTCATCCACTTCGTCCCACAGGAACCCCGCCACCTCGATGTCGAATACGATCGTCTGCCGCTCGCTGTTGGTCATGGGACCATTGTAGCGATTCGGGCTAGGCGCAAGCCGGGCACTGGCCCTTCAAAATCAACTCGTGGTGGGTGGCCACAAAACCTTTGGGGGCCAGGGAGTGCACATCGGAGGGGCATCCGGGCACGTCAAACATGCGATCGCAATCGTCGCAGTGGAAGTGGTGGTGGTGATCCAGGCCCGAGGCCTCGTAGCGGGCGGGCTGCCCGGGCAACTCCACCGTGGCCAAGTCCCCGCTCTCCACAAGAATTTTAAGGCTGCGATACACGGTCGTCAGGCTCAAGACCTCGCCGTTCTCCTGGGCAAGCTCCTCGATTTCCTTGGGGCTTAAGGGCCTACCGCTGGCCCTCAGGGTCTCCTGAATCGCCCTGCGCTGCTTCGTGGATCGCTGCATGGGCACCAGAATAACCCGTCCTTTTGCTATTGACAACTCATTTCCATTACCTGATGCTAATGCAATCGCGTTTTCAACAAGCGCTTTCGCCCTTGCTCAATACCTCTCCAATGAAACCCAGCATCCAAATCCTCGCACTGGCCACTCTCACCGCTCCGGTCATGGCCCAGGGCACCACATTCTCCACCCCAGGCATGCCCTCCAGCGGCCGTACCGGGCAAACCGACCGCTTCTCCACGGAGTTCAATCCGGCCATCGGTGGTGTGATCGACACCCTGATCACCCACCTCAACTCCGATGGTTCCGGCCCGGATGGATTCGACCTGACCCTGCGCTCCTTCGAAGGAACGGTCAACACCTGGATCGATCCCAACACCTGGGCCTATGGCGTGCTGGTGGGTACCGAGGAAGAGGGCATCGCCGTGGAAGAAGCCGCTGTGATCTACGAAGGCTTCGACGGCAACTCCAACCTGAAGGCCGGTCGCTTCTTTGTGGACTTCGGCAAGCAGATGCAAGCCCACACCCACGACCTACCCACCTTCGAGCGCCCCGCCGTGCTGAGCGCCTACCTGGGCGAAGAGCTCGGTGGAACCGGCCTGCAATACGGCAACTGGTTCCCCGCGGGCGACTCCGGCGCCATTCGCTACTCCTTTGGCCTCTATGATTCGCTCGTCCAAGGCCACTCCCACGGTGGACACGGGGACGAAGAAGAAGGCGCCGCCCAAGCGGTGAACGACTATCAGGAAGCCGACGAATTGTCCTATGCCGCGCGCATCACTGGCTTCCACGACGCCGGCGAAAACGGGGTCTTCCAATGGGGAGTCTCCATGCGTGGACTGCCCGAGTTCGCCTTCGATGCGGACCTGGACGATGGTACCGAACTGACCGCCGAAGGCATGTCCAACCATGTCCTGGGTCTCGACCTGACCTATGGCTGGGGCGACGACACCGGAACCAAGACCTGGACCGTGGGTGGCGAATACCTGCGCCTGTCCGGTGAAATCGGCGCCGAAGTGGACGACGCTGGCACGCCCGGCGTTTTCGGGGACGACACCCTGGAGGTGCTCGATTCGGATCGCGACGGCTTCTACCTTTGGGTGGACCGTGGTTTCGACCAGAACAACAGCGTTGGCGTCCTTTACAGCGCCTTCGAGCACGCTGAGGACGGTGCCCCCGAGCAATCCGAGCTCACCGCCTACTACTCCCGGAACCTGACCGAGTATTCACGCCTGCGCGTGGGTGTTACCATGACCGAAACGGATGATGGCGATGATTCCACCGCCCTCATGGTTCAATTCACGAACTTCTTCGGTAGCCACGCCCACGGCGTGAACTGGTAATCATGCAACGATTCAGCCTCATCGGTCTGCACGTTTTGTTCGTGCTGGCGGCCCTGGTCGGCAACGGCCAAGCCTCTCCCCTCGCCCAGGGTCCGGTGAAAGCCGTGGCCACCCTGCCCGACATCGCGGACCTGGTCCGCGAAATCGGGGGGGACCGGGTTGAGGTCAAGGCCATTTGCAAGGGCACCGAGAACGTGCACGCCGTGCGTCTCAAGCCCAGCCATGTGGTCATGACCAGCCGCTGCGAAGCTTTCTTCCAGGTGGGGTTGTCCCTGGAGCATGCCTGGGTTCCCGGCCTGATCAAGACTTCGCGCAACCGTAAGATCCAAGCCGGCCAGCCCGGACTGGTCACCGTGAGCGAGGGCATGACCGTTCTAGAAAAGCCCGCCAGCCTGTCCAGAAAAGAAGGCGCCGACATTCACCCGGAGGGCAACCCCCACGTGAATCTGGCCCATGGCGCCGGGCGCCATATGGCTGCGCGCATCCGGGACAGCCTGGTGGAGTTGCGCCCAAAGCACAAAGCTGAATTCGAGGCGCGCTTTAAGGCTTTTGAAGCCAAGAGCAAGGCTGCGGAGATCCGCTGGACGAAACTGGCCGCCCAACTCAAGGACAAGAAGGTCATCGTCTACCACTCGGAGTTCAATTACTTGTTGGAAGACCTGGGCTTGGAAGTGCTCGCCACCATCGAGCCCAAACCTGGCGTGCCCCCCACGCCCGGCCACCTGGCCAAGGTCATTCAAATTGCACGCAAGCATCCCAAGGCTGTGGTTTTGACCGCCGCCTGGTCCAACAACCGCGCTGTCGATCGCGTGGTGGACACCTGTGAATGCTGCAAGCTGGTCCTCGCATCCATGGCCGTCAAGGAGCAATCTTGGCTGGACAGCATGGAGGACATTCATCGGTCTCTGGCGAACGCCTTCGAGGTTGCCTACCCTAGTGACGAGGCAAGCGACGAGGAGGGGGCTGTCCCCACCGAAGAGACCCCATGACACCGATACTTGAAGCCCGCGATTTCACCTTTGGCTACGACGGGGTGGCCGTTGTTGCGGGCGACAAGTTGACCATGGAACCGGGTCAGGTGTTGGGTATCGCCGGACCCAATGGTTCGGGCAAGTCCACGCTTTTTCGTGGCTTGCTCGGCCTTATTCCCGCCATGACCGGAACCGTGGTTTGCAACACACCCGCCATCGGTTATGTGCCGCAAAAGGAAGTCCTGGACGAGCTGTATCCCTTCAGCGCCGTCGAAGTGGTTGAGATGGGCGGCTACGGTTCCTTGCTGGGGTGGCGAAGGCTCACCCGCGAACAAAAGGACAGGGCCCACGCTTGCCTGGAACGGGTGCAACTGCCCGAAGTAGCCAAGAAAGCGTACTCGAGCCTATCGGGAGGGCAACGCCAACGGGTTCTCTTGGCCCGCGCCCTCATGGTCAAGCCCAAGCTCATGATGCTCGATGAGCCCACCTCAGGGGTGGACGCCAAGGCGGCCCGGGTCATCATGGACCTGATCCTGCGCCTGGCGGAGGAAGAGAACTTGGCCGTGGGCATCGTTTCCCACCGACTGCAAGACCTGCAGAGAGCCGCCAATGTGGGCGTCTGGGTCGACGAGGGTCGCGCCCATGTTGGGGCGGCGGGCATTCTCGAACAAGGGGAGCGCCGGGCCTACGGCCGCGTGGAATCCCAGGGGGATGCGTAGTGGATTTCTCCCTCATCCTCGAACTGTTCGGCCTGTCCATCGCGGCGGCTCTTATCGCTGGCTTTGTGGTTCCGTGGATCGGAAGTTACCTCTACCTGCGCCGCACAAGCTTTTATGGCTTGGCCCTCCCCCAACTGGCGGCCACCGGGGTCGCCTGTGGATTTGCTGTGATGCCCTGGTGGGTGGACCATGTGGGCATTGGTGATTTGGAATTGGCCGCTGCCCTGGAAGACACCCATGCGGCCATGAACTACCACCTGGGTTGGGCTTCGCTCTTCACCATGGGCGGCCTGGCGGTGATGCTCTTGATCGGTCGCCGGTCCGGCTCCGAGGTGGCCCACGTGGCCGGCGCTTTTGTGATCGCCAGCGCGTGTACCGTGCTGTTCGCCCACGCGTCCCCCATGGGCGAGATCTTCGTACACGAGTTGCTGCGCGGGGAGATCTTGGCCGTGGGCGTGCACGAACTGGAAACCTTGGCAGCGGTTCTGGGGCTCTCCTTCATCGTGCTCCTGTGGCTGCAAAACGATTTCATCCTGGTCAGTTATGACCGGGAAACCGCCCAGGTCCTGGGCAAGCGCGTGGGCGCTTTCGAGGCGGGACTGGCCCTGATTGTGGCCGCCAGCGTGGCCGCGGGCACCATGACCGTGGGCCCGGTGGTGCTCTTCGGGCTGCTGGTTCTGCCCCCCATCGCCGCGCGACCTTTCGCCCGCTCGATCCCCCACTTCCTCTGGCTCGCCAGCGGCTTTGGCCTGCTGGGAACCGCACTGGGCATCTGGGCATCATTCCAATGGGATTTGCCCCTGGGCCCCTGCGTTGTGTTGGCATGCGCGCTCAGCACCCTCCCCGGCTGGATCGCCACTTTGGTCCGTAAATAAAAGAGGGGCCCGGAACGATGTCCCGGACCCCCCATCCCCTTCACCAATCACAGTGAAACTATGGGCGACGCGCGATGAGTAGGCGCACGCCCAAAATGCCGTAGAGTAAAGCCATCCAGCCGCTGCCTTCAAACAGGTGGCGCCAGCTGAATTCCCCGGCGCGGGCGGAGGCGTGACAGCCGCCGAAACTAAAGTCTTCAGAGAAACTCGCCGGCGAGTCATAGCTGAATGCTGCGGGCTCCATGGATGCCTGTTCGGTCAGGGCATCCTCCACATGAACCGAGTTGAAGCTCGTGGCCTTTGCCGGAGAAACGACCAGCAACTCGTTGCCGCTCACCACGGTGACCTGGGTGGCAGCGACCCCGCCCACCCCGGTAAACGGATCCGCACCGAAGATCACCTGGGTCGAACCCGAGAAGCCGGTTCCGAAGAGCCGCGTCGTGGTTCCACCGCCAGCAGGTCCGCTGTTGGGGGTCACCGCCGAAAGAACCGGGTCGATCTCGGGGCTGAACAGGAACGCCGTGGAAGCCTGGTCACCGCCCGGGTTGGTCAAGGTCACCACATGCGGACCACCGGGCAGGGCGGCCACGGTTTCAAAGGTCAACGTGGTCGGACCGGTGGCGACCACCGATGCCTGGGGCACGCCATTGATGGTCAGGGTGGCACCTGGCACGAAGTTCTCTCCTGTCAGGGTCACCTCCGTCCCACCGGCTGACGCACCCACCGCGGGAAAAATCGTGGCGATGCTCGGATTGGCCTGGGCGCTGAATGCGTTGATGTCGCGGCCTTCCACACCCGTGGCGTCGATGACGACCACGTCGTGGGGACCGGCCACCGTCGATGCCAGGGTCAATTGAATCTCCGTGGAATTGATCAGGGTACATCCGCCCGGCGCGCCTTCCTTGTAGATCTGGTTTCCGATCACAACCCGGCATCCCGAACGGAATCCCGTTCCGGTCAGGGTCACGGTGTAACCCCCCCCACCCAAGCCCGAGGAGGGAACCACATTCGTCACCGTGGGGTCGGCGGGGGTGATTTCCAAGGCCCCGGCCAACAGGTCCTGGTTTCCGAATGAATCGGTGACCAGGAGGTCCAGGTGCCCGAGGGGTGCCCCGTTGGGCACGGTCACATTGAACTGCACGGCGCTGCCCGTCCACACCGTGGGAGTGATGGTGATCCCGGTGCCAGGCGAGGTCAGGGTCGAGCCCGCATTCAGCCCACTTCCCCGAATCAGTCGAGAAACGGTGGAGTTTTCCACGACCCGCAGGGGGTAATCATCGGCCACTCGACCCAGGGAAAGGGACACATCCCCATCCACAAAGGTGTTGCCCATGGCCGTGTTCTGGGCCGCGTTCACCACCGCTTGGCCCAGGGAGGCCGCCTCGAAGTTGGTGTGGATCGTGTGACCCGCTGTCAGGTTCGAAACGCTCACGGGCGAGTCCAATGGGGTAGCCCAAACGCTGTAGGTGCCCGCGTCCAGCGCCTCCACCCGGAACGCGCCAGCTTCGTCCGCGAGGGCGCTGCCAACCGTGCGTCCCGCACTGTCCCGAACGACGATGTAGCCCCCCGCAACCGCGGTTTGATCCGCGTTGCGCTTGAGGTTGCCGGAGATACTGGCAAACGTCTGACTCGGGTACATGTCGCGCAGGCCATGGATGTCATCCATGCCCAAGCTGCGGTGGAGGATGACCGTCGGATCCACGTACGGGTACATGGTCGCCCCCGCGACCCCCGAGTGATCCAAACCCAGGAGGTGACCCAACTCGTGGGTCGCCACATCCTGGATATCGAACCGCCCCCCGGTTCCATCGGTCGTAAAACGGAAATCCTTGCCGTTGAACAATACGTCAGCATCGATGATGGTGCCGCTTGTGAAGAATTCCAACGGGGTGATGGCGACCACGCCAGAACCCGGAGGGAAGAAACCTGACGTGTTGTTCTCATCGAACGTCATCAGGTGAATGCTATCGCTGGCCCAATCCGTACGGGCTTGCTCACCCGCGCTGGTGTTCTCCACCAGTTGCGCGGTGCTGTGGCCTGCCGAATTCCACTCGTCGATCGAGTTTCGTAGGGCCATCTCATCGCTCGAGTCCATCACATCGTCCGATCCCACGGACTGGATGACAATCGATACGTTGGCCGGATTCGACCAGGCGAGTTCCTGGCCATTGCCGGTGTAGATCAATCGCACGTGGGCCACCACGCCGACGGAAAGGGCTCCGGCAAGGGCCAGGCCCAGGATTGCTTTGTTGGGGATACGCATGGGGCACCTAGCGGTTGGATTCCTGTCCGTAGGCCTCGAGCGCCAAACGCTCGGTCACACGTGCTTGCACCCGCCCGGAGAACTCCGAGTAATCCATGGCGGTCACCCCCCCACAGCTCGCGCCCGAAGCGCCCATCAATTCCAGGGATCCCGTGCGGCTCATCACCCTTTGGGTTCCTTGCCCATCGGAAAGCACACGGTACTTGCCCTGGGCCATGCCCGTGGGCATCTGCATGCCTTCACCATTCAGGAAGAGAACCACCTCTTCCCCAACCCGAATCTCGGGCATTCCAGGCAGGACCAGACCGCGACCGTCGGCGGTCACGCCTCCGGGAATACGAATGGTGCGCTGCACATCGGGTTGCCCCAGGAAGGTGCGTTCCACCTGCATCTCGTAGTCGGTGACCACGCGACCGGCTTGGTCACGCAGGGTACGGCGACCGGAGATGCGGCCTTGCACGATGCGGTCGGCGTTATCGACCAGGCCTTCCACTTCCATACGGATCGCGGTACCAGCCTGGGCGGATGAGGGGATTTGGCTATTTTGACCGACGGCCCATGAGGCACCGGCGATCGCCAGGATGAGTAGAGTCCAACGCATTGGAGTCGAATTGGGGGTAGGGGGAATCAACGAAGGCCGGGGGGGAAATGCACCTTCGTAGCTGCGGGGTACTTCGCCTAGCAATTGGGCGTTCCTTGA
>JARGOW010000041.1 GCA_029212955.1 Planctomycetota bacterium
CCATCATTGTGCGTCGATCCTTTCCAGCAGGTATTGAACAGTTTTGGTGTGACGGGCGACCATGGCCTCCAGGTCGCGGCGGTCGATTTGTTCGTGGTCGGTGTGGGCGTGCAGAATCGAGCCGGCCCCGATCATAAGGGGCTCACCCCAGGCGCGCAGGTGCGGGGCGTCGGTGCCAAAGGCCACCACTTGACCCTGTTCTCCATCGGGAACATGGAAGTCCACGGGGCCGTAGGCGTTGCCCGTTTGCTCCAATTCCACGTGCTCACCGAGTAGGGAGAGGATTCGCTCGCGGGTGATCTCCGGTCCTTCCACGGCGCGCAGGAGAAAGCTCATGCTCGCACGATCGGCTACCACATTGGGCGCCACTCCACCTTCGATCTGCCCCAGGTTTAAGGTGCCCGGCCCAAGGGTATCGTGGCTGCCCCAATCGGAGTCCAAGGCCCGGGCCGCCGCCTGGATCAGCTCATGCACGGCGCTCGGCCCCACATCCTGGGAGGAATGGCCCGCGACTCCGTGGCCATGCAAGTGAGCGTGGAAGAGGCCCTTGTGCCCGGCCACAAACTTGGAGTCCGTGGGTTCCCCCACGATCACATGCTTGGGGCTCCAAGGGTCCGCCAAATTCTGGTTCGCGTACTGCGCCCCATCGGACAGGGTTTCTTCCCCCACGGTGAACAGGAATCCCACCCGGTCCTCGCCCCCGGCCAAGAGTTGTTCGCCGGCAAAAAGCATGGCCGCGGCCTGACCCTTGGCGTCGCAGGAGCCGCGCCCATGGATGATGCCCCCATCGACCCGAGATCCAAAGAACGGGGGAACCGTATCCAGATGGGTGCAAAACACGACCTCAGGACGGCCCGCCCGCGCCAACAGATTGAACCGTCCCGGTTCCACCTGTTGACGCTCCACGTCGAACCCGCGCTTTTGCAGGGCCGACGCCAGGGCGTCTCCATAATTCGCTTCCGCACCGGTGACCGAGGGAATCTCGATCCAATCCAGCAGGCTTCGCTCCAGGGCGCTGACTTTCAATCTTCGCCTTTGAGCACCATTAGAACGGCACCACCCGCCACGGTTTGCCCGGCAGAAACGCGCACCTCAGCCACGGAACCAGGTCCCGGAGCTTTGATCTCGTTTTGCATTTTCATGGCCTCCAAGATCAACAGAGGAGTGCCTTCTTCCACGGCCTGGCCCTCTTCCACGAGGACTTCCACCACGATACCAGGCATGACCGCCTCGACCGGACCACCGCCTCCGGCGGCTTCCTTGGCGGCCAGATTCGCTGCCCGCTCCCGGTCGTCCTCCATGTGAACCGCATAACTGTGGCCCGCCAGGGTCACATGGGTTTCATGGGTGTCGCCTTCGATGGAAAGGCCGTAGCTCTGGCCGTCCATCATCACGATGAACTGGCCCAGGGTGTCCGCCTCGCGGAAGTCCAGGTCCACGACCTTGCCATCCACGCGCAGCTCGCGCTGGCCCGCCCGCTCGATCAAGTCGACCTCGTATTCTCGGCCGTGCATATCTACGAATAGTTTCATACCTGTCCTCCACGTTCCATCAATCGGCGTGCGTAACCGGAACGCTCGCGGCGCCCGCGTTCCTTCCATTCCTCTCGGCTGGAAGCTTCCGGGTCCATGGCGCTGCGCTTGGCTTTGTTGTGGCGATAGATCGCGCAGGCCGCAGCCACCAGAATGTCGTGTTCCTTGGGGGGCTCGATGGTCAAGCTCTCCAAGAAGTGCGTGTCGATGTCGCCCGACACGAAGCGCGGGTGCTCCAACACGGTCAATGCCGCGGGCATGGAAGTTCGCACTCCTCCCACGTTCATTTCCGCGATGGCGCGCTTCATGCGCTCGATGGCAGAGATCCGATCCGGACCCCACACGATCAACTTGCCCAGCATGGGGTCGTAGGTGAGGCCCACTTCCATGTGACGGTACATGGCCGTATCCAAGCGAACCCACGGGCCGCCGGGAGCGCGCAGGTTGTGCAGAATTCCGACCGATGGCAGATAGCCCTGGGTCGCGTCCTCCGCATTGATGCGCACCTCGATGGCGTGCCCGTGGATCTTGAGCTCGTCCTGGGTGATCGACAGCTTTTCGCCGGCGGCCACCAGGAGCTGCTCGCGGACCAGGTCCACCCCGGTGATCATTTCGGTCACCGGGTGCTCCACTTGCAGGCGCGTGTTCATCTCCAGGAAGAAGAACTCACCCTTCTCCCAAAGGAATTCCACGGTGCCGGCTCCCTCGTAGTTCACGTGCTCGGCGGCCCGCAGGGCCACCTCGCCCATGTCCTGACGCATCTGATCGGTCAGCACACAGCAGGGCGCTTCCTCCACCAATTTTTGATGGCGGCGCTGGATGGAGCATTCACGCTCGAACAGGTGCACGCGGTTCCCGTGGGAATCGCACATGACCTGGATTTCCACATGGCGCGGGTTGTCGATGTATCGCTCCAGATACAGGCGGCCGTCGCCAAAGGCACTGACCGCTTCGCCGGAAGCCTGACGGAAAGCCGATTCCATTTCGGAGGGATCGCGCACGATGCGGATACCCTTGCCGCCGCCACCGGCGGCGGCTTTGATAGCGATCGGGTAACCGATACCTTCGGCATCCTTCACGGCCGCGGCCACATCATCCACGGGGTCGGTCAATCCAGGAACACAGGGCACGTTGGCTTTGGCCATGGCCCGGCGGCTTTCGATCTTGTCGCCCATGACCGTGATGGCCTCGGCCGGCGGACCGATCCAAGCCAAGCCCGCCGCCTTCACACGGCGTGCAAATTCGGCGTTCTCGGAAAGGAACCCGTAGCCCGGGTGAATGGCCTCCGCCCCGGTTTCCGCGGCGGCTTTGAGGATCTTGTCCATATCCAGGTAGCTTTCCGCCGGAGTGACACCGTGCAAAGGCACGGCCACATGCGCCATACGTGTGTGCAGGGCGCAGTCATCCACATCGGAGTACACGGCCACGCATTCCACGCCCATTTCCCGGGCGGTGCGAATGACGCGCAGGGCGATCTCGCCCCGGTTTGCGATCAGAATTCTTTTGAACATTCTGGGCTCCTTAAATTAGAGGGGAATGTTGCCGTGCTTGCGCGTGGGCCCGGACTCGTGCTTGGTGACCAGAAGTTCCAACGCGGCGATCAACGCCGGGCGGGTGTCCTGGGGCTCGATGATGTCATCGATGTAGCCCAACTCAGCAGCCTTGTAGGGGTTGCCAAAGGCCGCTTCGTACTCGGCGGTTTTCTCCGCTTCCTTGGCGGCGGGATCGTCCGCTTCCATGATCTCGCGGCGGTGGATGATCTTGGAGGCACCGGCGGCGCCCATCACGGCGATTTGCGATGCGGGCCAGGCCACATTGAAGTCCGAGCGCGTGGGGCGCGAGGCCATCACGTCGTAGGCGCCGCCATAACCCTTGCGGGTGATCACGGTCAGCTTGGGCACGGTGGCCTCGCAGTAGGCGTAGAGCAATTTCGCGCCGTGACGAATGATTCCGCCGTGCTCCTGGTCCGTTCCCGGCAGGAAGCCGGGCACGTCTTCGAGGGTTACGATCGGGATGTTGAAGGCGTCGCAGAATCGGATGAAGCGTGCGCCTTTCTCGCTGGCGGCGATATCCAAGCAACCCGCCAGGGCGGAGGGCTGATTGGCCACCATGCCTACCACGCGGCCGTTGAGTCGGGCGAAGCCGATCAGGATGTTGCGTGCGAACGCTTCCTGCACCTCCATGAACGAGCCCTTATCCACGATCATCTCGATGAGCTGCCCCATGTCATAGGGCTTGAGCGGATCCGCGGGCACGATGGTGGTCAAATCCATTTCGCGCCGATCGGTGGGGTCGTCACAGGGGATGCGTGGGGCATCCTCGGCATTGTTGAGCGGCAGGTAGGACAGCAACTTGCGCAACTTGAGCAGGCAAGACTTGTCGTCTGGGGAGGAGAAGTGGGCCACACCGCTCTTGGTGGTGTGAACCTTCGCGCCGCCCAGGTCCTCGCTGGTCACGTCCTCGTGGGTCACGGTCTTGACCACGTCGGGGCCCGTGATGTGCATGTACGAAGTTCCCTCCACCATCATGATGAAATCCGTGATCGCCGGGCTGTACACAGCACCGCCGGCGCAGGGCCCCATGATCGCGGAAAGTTGGGGAATCACACCCGAGGCCTGGGTATTGCGCCAAAAGATCTCCGCGTAGCCGCTGAGACTGGCCACGCCCTCTTGGATGCGCGCACCGCCCGAATCGTTGAGACCGAGCACGGGCACCCCGACCTTGAGGGCCATGTCCATGACCTTACAGATCTTGGCCGCATTGGTTTCGGACAGGCTTCCCCCGAAGACCGTGAAGTCCTGGCTGAAGATGTAGACCGGACGACCGTCGATGCGACCGTGGCCCGTGACCACTCCGTCACCGGGGATCTTGTTGTCCTGCATGCCGAAGTCCGTGCAGCGGTGGGTCACGAACTTATCGATCTCCACGAAGGAACCTTCGTCCATGAGGAAGTCCACGCGCTCGCGGGCGGTCAACTTGCCTTTTTTGTGCTGGGTTTCGATGCGCTTTTCTCCGCCGCCCACAAGGGCTTCTTGCGACTGACGGTGGAGGCGTTCTAGAGGTGTTTCCATTGGATAGCTGGAGGGTCGGGAAGGTTGGGATCGTGGACTAGTTTTTGGGCAGTTCCACCAATTCCATGAGCACGCCCGAAGTGGACGCGGGGTGAACAAAGGCGATGCGGGTGCCGTGGGCGCCCGCCTGGGCGGTTTCGTGGATCAGGCGCACATCGCGCGCCTTGAGGTGTTCGAGGGCGGCTTCGAGATCGCGCACCTGCCAGGCCAGGTGATGGATGCCCTGTCCCCGCTTGGCTAGGAAGCCTGTGATCGGGCTGTCGTCGCTGGCGGGTTCCACCAACTCGATGCGCTGGGTGCCGGCCATAAGCATGAGCACGTTGACCTTTTGCCCGGGTACGAATTCTTCCCCGGCGGAAGCCAGGCCCAGGCCCGCCTCGTAGAGCCCGCGCGTTTCAGCGATGGAGTTCACGGCGATGGCCACGTGGTCCAAACCCACTACGATTTCTTTCAGGGCCTCGGGGGGCCCTTCCATAGAAGATGTCATCAAAGCACCTCCGGTGCGTCGAACTTGCCAAAGGTCTTCTCGAGTACACCGCAAACCTCGCCCAAGGTGGCGTAGGATTCGACGGCCTGGAGCATGGGTCCCATCACGTTGGTGTTGCCCACGGCGGCTTCGCCCAGGGCGCGCAAGGCGCCTTCGACTTTTTCACCATTGCGTTCGGCACGCACCCGTTCCAGGTCTCCCAGGACCTCGGCCTTGGCGGCGGGGTCGGGTCGGAAGATTTCGGGGCGGCCTTCCTCCACCTGGAACTTGTTCACGCCCACGATGGTGCGCTCACTCGATTCCACATCCCGCTGCCATTGCATGGCGCTGCGGTGGATTTCCCTTTGCATGAATCCCTGCTCGATGGCGGGGACGGAACCACCACGCTCGTCGATTTGCGCCATGAGGGCCAGTGCATCCGCCTCCAACCGATCGGTCAGGCTTTCGATGTAGGGGGACCCGCCGAGCGGATCGATTACATCGGCCACACCGCTTTCGTGGGCCAGGAGCTGCTGGGTGCGCAAGGCCAACTGGGCGGAGTCGGCGGTGGGCAATCCCAGGGCCTCGTCCCGCGAATTGGTGTGCAAGGACTGGGTCCCCCCCATGATCGCGGCCAGGGCCTGCACGGTCACGCGCACCACATTGTTCTCGGGCTGCTGGCTGGTGAGCATGGAGCCCGCGGTGTGCGTGTGAAAGCGTAGCATCCACGACTTGGGGTTCTTGGCGCCGAATTCTTCGCGCATGATGCGCGCCCACATGCGCCGCGCCGCGCGGAACTTGCCCACCTCCTCGAACAGGTGGTTGTGGGCGTTGAAGAAGAACGACAAGCGTCCGGCGAATTCGTCCACATCGAGCCCGGCTTCCACAATGGACTTCACGTAAGCCCGGCCGTTGGCCAGGGTGAATGCTAGCTCCTGGACGGCGGTGGAGCCTGCCTCACGGATGTGATATCCCGAGATGGAAATGGTGTTCCAGAGCGGAACCTGCTCTTTGCAGAAGGTGACGAGGTCCGTGACCAGACGCATGGAGGAGGGCACGCCGAAGCGGTAGTTCCCCCGCGCCGCGTACTCCTTCAGGATGTCGTTTTGAACCGTTCCGCGCAGGCGCGCCGGGTCCACTCCGTTGCGCTTGGCCAGGGCCACGTAACCACAGAGCAGAAACGAAGCGGTGGCATTGATCGTCATGGAGGTGGAGACCTCGCCCAGGGGAATGTCCTTGAACAGGAGTTCCACATCAGCCAGGGAGTTCACCGGCACCCCCACCTTACCCACCTCGTAGATGGCCAAGGGATCGTCCGAGTCGTAGCCAAGCTGGGTGGGCAGGTCGAAGGCCACGGACAAACCGGTCTGGCCTCCCTTGAGCAACATGTGGTAGCGCTCGTTCGAAGCGCGCGCGCTGGAGAACCCTGCATACTGGCGCATGGTCCAAAAGCGACCCCGGTACATGGTCGGCTGCACGCCCCGGGTAAACGGGTACTCGCCGGGCCATCCCCCGTCGGGGGCCTCCCCATATATGGGGTCCAGTTCAATGTCCGAAGGGGTCTGGAACGGATCCCTACGCTCACCGAAGCGATCGCGGGCCCCTTGATAGGTACCCTCCAGCCAGGCTTCGCGGGAGTTGGGGGATTCGGGATTTTGGGAGCTCATTGGCAGCGATCGGGTCGGGCGGATCGATGGGTTCGGATTCCGGGCCGCCCAGGATACGGATTGGGGGGCCGTGGGGCACCCTTCTCGCCCCCACAACTGTTCGGAAGGGCCTTAACACCCCTTCAAGCCCGGCCACAGTCCACGAGACCGGCCCCATCAAACGGGACTGGGAGCCCGATAATCTCGATTGGCCCAGAATTTGGGGCCCTGGAGGCCGTAACCTCGGGAAATCCCCAGCCCCCCACTTTCCATGAAACGAATTCTTCTCCTGGCCGTGCCGCTCCTCTTTGCCGTGGGCCTCATGCTTTGGTTGCAAAAATCCTCCGAAGACCAGTTGTATCTCTCAAAGGCAAGCCAGGCCGAACAACAGGCACAGGGAACCCAGTCCCCCAGCGACTTGATCGATCTGGAGGCCGACGCCAGCGATGGCGCCCGGGAACTCGCCGCCAATGCCTCGCGGGACGAAGACACCCCACAGGCCCCGATCAGCCTCGGAGAAGGCGAGGTCTGGCTCCAGGGACGGGTCGCCTGGCCCGAGGGCCAGGGGTGGGAGGAGAGCCTGCAGGTTTATGTTCTTTCATCCAATGTGAAGCGGGGTGACCTGGACGGGGTCTTGATCGAGGATGACGACGAAGAGAAAACCGACGACGAGAAAGATCCGATCGGAGACCAGATGGTCGAAGCTTTTTCCGGGGACGATCTGGCCGTTTTGCTCACCCAAACCACGGTCAAGCCCGATGGCACCTTCCGCATCCCCGTACCTGCCTGGCGTCGAAGCATGCACCTACAATTGCTGGGGCGGCACCTCTATATGGGAACGCCCGTGCGTGTCCCCGCACCGCCCTGGAACGAGGAATTCGTTCTCGAACCCCAGGTCGGCGTTTGGATTCACGGGCAGCTGCAAGCTCCCCCGGGAACCGATTGGGATCGCCTGACCTCCGGGGTGCGGCTATACAAAGAGATCAGCGCCGCCAACGCCCTGGTTCCCGGTGGCGGCCCGCCCGTCGCCAGCTTCAGGACCCGGTCGACCCGGGAAGGCACTTTCGAATTGCGGGGCATCCCCGTAGAGGAACACGCCAAACTCCAGGTTTGGCCCAAGAAAGGCGCCCCCTTGCTCCGCGAATTGGAGCCCTTTGCTCCGGGCGCCACGCTCGAACTCCAGATCGAACTTGAGAAGGGCCGCAGCATTGCAGGGGTGGTGCAAGATCCCGAGGACAACCCCGTAGTCGGCGCCCAGGTGGGAAGTTTCTCCCAGGCGCCCCTGGCCCAAGCCCGGGGCCCCTATCGCAACACTTACTCGGATGAACAGGGCCGCTTCGAGCTCCTCGCCGTACCCGAAGTCCCCCTGGTTGTACGCGCACGGCATACCTCTTGGATCAACTCGGATCGCTACAACATCGATGGCGAAAATAGTGTCGAAGACCTGGTCATCACCATGAAGCAGGGGGCCCACCTGGCCGGCACACTGACCATGCCCGACGGTTCACCTGCCGCCGGTGTAACGGTGCTCGCCAATCTGGACGGCTTGCACGTGGTCGGGATGGAGGGCGTTGGGATGGTCGAGCATATGGGTTCGCGCTCGACCTCGAAAACCGACGGCGAAGGCCATTTCCGCTTGGAGGGCCTGGCGGATCTTCCGTACAAGCTGGGTGCCAAAAGCGAATGGAAGAATCAGGTCGTTCGGGTTTATCTGGATGATCAACGCCCCAGCGAGGATGAGATCGAAGTGCAACTGCAGATCTCACCGTCCCTCACGGGAACCGTCGTCGACAAGGATGGTCAACCCGTTACCTCCTACACCCTGCTAGCCCGCCAAGCGCGTGCCGCCACCATGGTTACCGTCTTCACCAACGAGCAAATGATGCACGTGCAGGACGACGATGGTCGATTCCAACTGGAGGACCTGCTCGTGGGCAACTGGCAAATCCAAGTCCAAGGGGATGATTTCATTCTCGACCCGCCCTTTGACGTGAGCCTCCCCCTCGAGGATCCCTCCACGCCCATTGTGCTGACGGTCTCCCCAGCCCAGAGCATCACCGGTCGCGTGGTCGACCCTGAAGGACGGGGAGTGGCAGGCGCTGAGATCCAAATCCAGGGTCAAGGACTGGAGGTCGCCCAACGCCTTTCCCGCAGCCGCCTCACCCCCCAGGATATCAGCGGCCCCGAGGGCGAATTCAAACTGGGTCCCCTCGCCCAAAATGCCGTCTCTCTCGTCGCCTCCGCCGACGACTGGTGCGACAGTGAATCCGTTGCTACGGCGGCACCTTGATCGTGGAAGTGTTTGGCGAGGACGGGGAGGTTTCCCCCTCGCGCATGATTTCCGTGAACAATCCAAAGACCCCGGGGATCAGCGAAACCATGGTCACCGACTCCCAGGGCGTCGCCGAGTTTCCCCATCTCGCGGAAGGCAACTACAACGTGGTGGCACTCGGGAACTCCGACAAAATGATGCGGGACCTGGATGCGGGCACACTCAACCAAGCCGACATCATCAAGGACATGAAGATGACCAACGCGGAAGTGTTGGAAGGCAAGGAAACCCGGGTTTCCCTGGGTGCCGCCCCCGCCAATCCCATCGCAATCAGCGGACGGGTGACGCGCGGTGGCGCTCCGGTAACCCAGGGTTTCGTCTCCTTCAGCGCCAACGGAAAATCCCTGCTGGATACGCTAGCCCTGGCGGAGATCAAGGGAGATGGCCAGTACGAAACGACCCTGGACGGCGAGGGTCGATACCGGGTCACCGTGCAAATCACCGGCGGCAACATGCTCGAGCAAACCACCACGGAATTCGTACGGGACATCGCCCAGGTGGAAAAGGTCGAATTGGACCTGCAACTGCCTGAAGGGCGCATTTCGGGGATTGTTTTGGACCCCCAGGGCAAGCCGGCTCCCCGCGCGCGCTTGTCCGTGCAGGCTTCGGGCCCCACCCCCACGGACACCATGCTGGGCGGTTCTTTCGTCGAGCGCCAAACCGACGACAATGGCGAATTCGAGGTCAGTGGCTTGACGGAGGGCACCTACACCGTGTTCGCCGGGGGAGCGGCCCCCTTCGGGCTTGGCACCAATGAAGGCCCCTCCTACGGCCGGGTCTCTTCGGCTCCTATCCGCTTGCGTGAAAACCAGTCCGTCGAAAACTTGCGATTGCGCCTGGAAACGCCCGGATCCATCCAATGCCGGGTTATCGACGAGGCTGGAATCCCCGTGGATGGCGCCTCTATTTTCGTGCGCGACTCCGGTGGACGCCCCATCGAGTCCTTCTCGCTTGCGACCACCCAAGCCACGGGACAATGCACCTATCGGGGCTTGGCCCCTGGCAATTACACCGTTTCCGCGCGCAGCTCGGATCTGGCAAGTGTGGAGTCGGCTCCCATCACCGTGAAGGAGGGGGAGATCTCGGATATCACCCTCACGGCCCGGGCAGGAACCACCCTGCGCCTGCTCTTCAAGAATCCCGATGGCGATCCCACCCCGGCTAGCTTGCAGGTGCTCAACGAACAGGACCTGGACATGGTACGCATGTTTGGCGCAGCGGATATGGCATTGCTCTATTCGAAGGAACCGTTCCTCGAGAGCGAACGCCGCATCGGCCCCCTGCCCCCCGGTCGCTACAGAATTATTGCCATCATCGATGGCAAGACCGTGGAGAAATCCATGCGATTGCGCGGTCAGGAAACCAAACGCCTGACCCTGCGCGCCCGCTAAGAACCCGGCGGAAACCTCGGACCTCTTCGGCCTCCAAACTCGGTTTGGAGGCCGATTTCTTTTGGTACCCGATTCCGCCGGGCACGAAACCTGGGGGCCCCAGCCAAGCTTAGGGTAGAATACGCGGCCCTTTTCCGGACGAGGATCCTGCCCCCACACTTCGCCCCCATGTCACTGCAAACCGCGACGAACCGCCCCTGGTGGCGAATGCCCGCCATGCTCGGGCTATTGGCCCTAGCCCTGCTCCTTCGCCTGCCCGGCTACACCGAGAGCGTTTGGTTCGATGAGCTCTTCACCAGCAACCTGCGCATTGGGGAGCCCATCATCCTGGCCAAGACCCTGGCCAATGACATCCACCCGCCCCTGTACTTCCTGTTCATGCACGTGTGGAACGCCATCTTCGGGGATGGAGAGGTTTGGCTAAGGCTGCCCGCCATGCTGGCTGGGCTCATGAGTATCGTTTTGCTTTTCCGGGTCACGGAATTTTGGACCAACCCGCGCATCGCCTGGGTGGCCGCCGCACTCATGGCCGTTTCGCCCGTTCACATCTGGTATTCCCAGGAGGGCCGTCCCTATTCGGTCAACCTGTTCCTGATGCTGCTGACCCTGCTGGCTTTCCAAAAATTGATGGCCGGTACGCCGGGCAAGCGCTGGTTTTGGACCTATGCCCTGGCCCTGTTTGCGGTGGTTTTTACCCACTACTACATGGCCACTTTCCTGTTCGTGCTGCCGGCCCTGGCCAAGTTTGCACGGTCGCCCCACTTCAAACGGCTGGCGATCACCACCGTAGTGATCCTTGGAATCCTGGCGTGCTACATTGTGCCCAAGGCCTATTTCTCTTCGATCCCCACGGGCTCCCAACACCTGCGCGCATTCACTTTGCCGGAGGCCTGGAACTTGCTCTTCAATTGGTTCTGGATCGGAAACACCTTCACGCCCAAGGGCGGAACGGCCTTGTTTGGGGCCTATGTGCCGGTTTTGCTGCAAGGTCTGGGCGCGGCGTTTTTCCTGCGCGGGGCCTGGATTCTGGCTACACGTTTCCAGGATCGACATGGTTGGCAGGTGCTCTTGCTGCTACTCACCCTGCCTGGATTTCTCTTTTTGCTTCCGCTTCTGGGCAAGGACGCCACCTATATCGAGCGTAGTGCCCTGCCGGCCTTGCCCTTCTTCCTGATGGTCATCGCCACGGGATTCACGAATTTTGGCCATCCCAAACAAACCCGCATGGGGCTTACCGCCCTCGGCATTCTGTGCGTCTTGCCCCTGGCTGCGTTCTTCACCCAACGCGATGCCTGGACCATCTACAAACCCAATCCGGGCTGGCGCGAGGCCACGGCCTACATCGTAGAAAACAAGGGCTCCGAACGTGAGGTTTTGTACACCGAGTACATGACTCCCTCGGCCCTTACCTATTACGAAAGCACCTTCCGCGAGGCCAAGGTGCTGGCCGGCAACGACGACAAGATCGAACGCCTGATCACGCGCCTGGAAGGCACCCTGGGCACCGAAGGCTTCCCCGGCGGCACCATCACCGGCTTCGCCCGGGACCTGATCAACGAGTTCAATGCCAAGACCGAAGAATACCGCACCAACATGACCCTGGAGGTGCACGGCCTGGACTACCAGGACCCGCTCAACCTGCCCGAAGGCGTGGCCCCCGCCGAAGAGTTCTGGGGTCTCCGGCTCCAACACGAACCCCAACCCGACCCCAACAAGACCATGCAGCGGTTGATCGACGACCCCAGCCTGGAGCTCATCGACCACCAAAAATTCCGTGTCATGGAAGTCTTCCGCTTCCGACGGATTGCGCCCTGAATCCCACGCTGCCCGCGAACCGGTGGGCGGCGGACATTCCCTGCCGCCGCTCGGCCTCAAAATCGCTCACTGGAAGCGCGCCGTCAGGCCATTGCTGAAGTTGGACGTGGGTCCTGGATTCAGGTCCCGGTACCAGGCTTGAAAATTCCAAGTCTGACCAGCCAAAATCGAGCTGCCCGCCAGGGAAACCGGCATATCCTGAAGGTCAAAAGTCAATTCGAATGTGCCCACGGCACTGGACACACGTAGCTCATGGGGCCGATTGTGGCGTCCGATAAGATCCCGCCCAAGGCAAAGATGTCCTTGGGAGCCTCCAGGATTGGGGACAAAATCCTGCCCCATGGAACTCAGGAAGAAACCCATTTGCCCCGGGGGCAAACCGTCCACTTGCAAGGTGAAGTCGTTGGCCGCGATCGAAAGGGACCCCACGTGGATGAGGTTGGCAGCGAGCCCCAACGAGTTCGCTACAGCTGGGCCACAATAGTTCGCAGAATCGGCATGGAGCTGGAACACAAAAACCGCTCCCGCCCCGGGAGCAGAGTTGTCGTAGTCCGAGGTATAGGGCCCCGTAAATCCCCCATCCTCGTCCGGGGCCCCAACCACGGCAAGGTCGCCGGCCATGGCGACTGACATACCAAAGAAATCTTGGGCTCCAGCAGTCGACGCTTTCATGTACGCCTCTTGGGACCAGCTCGGCCCCCTGCGACGATAGAGATAAGCTGCACCCGAAGAATCCAACCGGGGAGTCGCTCCAGGATTTCCATTGATGCCCGCCGCGGCACCACTTTCCCCTTGAGCCCCCACTAATACGGAGTCTCCCGACATTGCCAGCGAAACACCGAAAGCTTGCACACTCCCCAGCTCCTCCGGCTCCAACAAGGACTGATGCACCCAACCGGTGACGGACCTTTCGTATACATAGGCCTCGTTCTCCAACGGAACCCCTACGACCGCGATGCCATCCACAACAGCCACCGCAAAACCGAACAGTATGAAATGCCGGTTGAC
>JARGOW010000042.1:0-1049 GCA_029212955.1 Planctomycetota bacterium
CACCATGTTGCTGTCTGAGGAAGCCCACGATGAGGATCGCAAATTCTGCCGGGACCACGGCATCACAGCCATGGGTTTGGGTCCGGGCGGGTGGGACAATGAAGCCGGATCCGCGGATTGGGGGCGGGTGGAGCGCTGGGGTTGGTCCCTGGATCGACCCGACCACCTGCTGGGTGCTGTTCGTTCTGGACTCGTGGGGTTCAACACAAATGAACCCTACAGGGCCATGGCGGTGCGAGCCCTGTGTCGCCTGGCGCCCGAGGATACCGGGGATTATCCCGTGACCGTACCCGAATGGGTGCTCGAGCCCGAGAGCCTGGGAGCCCTCGAGCGGGCCCGAGGCGAATGGTTCGGCGAATGCGAACCCACGGTCACCCTCCGCAATCCCTTTCCGTTCCCGGTGGAAGTGCGCGCCACCGTGGTCTTCCCCAGCGGTGCATTCGAGCTCAGCGGTCTGCCCAGGGTGCTCGATCTGGAGCCTGGAGAGGAACGTTCGGTGACCTTCCAGATGCGTGGAGGATCGCGCAGTCCCGGCAGGGACCCCCTGTTTGCAGCGCTTTACAAATGGAAGGTCTCCACCGGCACCGACGTTTTGAAACCGGGTGGCCAGCTCCTGTTTGATGCACCGATTCAGCGAATCCGGTGCGTCTTCGCCGAGGGCTTGACGAGGCGCCTGGTCATGCTGCGCGAGGGCCCCGATGATGCTTCCGCCACCGTAACCCTACGCAGGGATGGTCGCCGATTGGTGGTTCAGATCGAAGATCCCGGGGGCCTGAAGGAGGCGCACTTGATCGTGCGCCTGGCGGGGCACACCAAGCGCGCCGGCAAGGGCTTGAGCCTGTTGCTTCCCGAAGATTTTGACCTGGATCCGCGCGGGGTGGAATTCACCTGCGGGATCGAAGGCCTGCGCGGGGGCGAACCCTGTCTGTTGCGCTGGGCCGGGGGTTTGCCCGGCGGATTGGGCCATGGTAGGCCCGGTCGGCTCATGCCCTTGGCTTTGGGCTAGTCGTCCGGGGCGCCCGGTGGGGACGCCAGTCGGGTGTAGGTAT
>JARGOW010000042.1:1061-2569 GCA_029212955.1 Planctomycetota bacterium
GTGCATGGGAATCGAACCCACCGGCCACGCTGTTCACGCAGCCCAACGGCTTTGAAGACCGGGCGGCACACCAGTACCGATCCACTCCCAACCGGGATGCACTTTTACGGCATGGACCCCCGATCACCTAGCAAGAGTTCTGGAATTGTTCCGGGGTGCTAGGGCTCCGGGGGGGCAGGGCTGTAACCTGGGCGGCCCACTCCCTTCCTTTTGGACCCGAAACCCCGATCCCCCATGCCTAAGAAACGCCAATACTGGTTGATGAAGTCCGAGCCCGACGCCTTTTCCTGGCAGGATCTGGTGGACAGTCCCGGTAAGACGACCTTCTGGGACGGGGTGCGCAACTACCAGGCCCGGAACACCATGCGGGACCTGATGAAGAAGGGGGATGGAGTGTTCTTCTACCACTCCCGCACCAAGCCTCCTGGGGTCGTGGGCGTGGCCCAGGTGGTCAAGGAGGGGGCTCCTGACCCAACGCAGTTTGATGCCAAGGCCAAATATTTTGACGCCAAGGCCAGCCCGGAAAACCCCCGTTGGTACGGGGTTGAGATCAAAGCGGTGGGCATTTTGCCCTCGTACGTGAGTCTGGAAGACATCAAGGGCAACTGCGACCTGGACGAAATGCCCCTGGTTCAAAAGGGACAGCGGCTGTCCGTGCAGCCCGTGGGCGAAAAGGAGTGGCAAACGGTCTTGAAGATGGGCGGCTGGAAGGGTCGCAAGATCTAGACGGGTCCGGGTCGCATCGACTGGTGCGATCCGGTGATTCGGCGAGTCTGAGGGGCTGCCTGACGTTTATTGGGGTCCATTGGGGTTTTGGCAGGCCCGGACTAGGCCCGGGGGCCAGGCTCCGAAACCGGGGCCTCGGGACGCTTGGGGTCCAAAATCGGCCTTTCGAGCCTGTGGGGGCGGTATTGGCCCAGGGGTGGGCCGTATCCGGGGTAAATCCTTTTCCCGGAAAGGCTTACAGGAGCCGGTTGGCCGGGAATCCACCCTAGAAAACGGCCTGTAGGGCCTTTCCGGGCGGTTTCGAGCTTGATCCCTCGGCAAGAAAGTGTCTCCTATTAGCAGAGGGCGCGGGTCGCCGACCCCGCTTCCTGCCCCCCAGGGGCCACCCTCCAGGGTGCGTTCCTTCCCGGCGACATCCATCACCAAAACCCTAGCCACCTAGAGAACCCCAGCATGAGCGACTTCTACAACAAGATGATCGAGACCCTCGAAGCCACCCGCACCGATGTGGAGCGCGCCGAGGAAGGCAACAAAGCCGCCACCTCTCGAGTCCGCAAGGCGATGCAAGAGATCAAAAACCTGGCCCAGGACGTGCGCAAGGAAATGCTCGAGCTGCGCGACTCCGGCGGCAAGCAGGGCTGATCCCTGGCCAGGAAGGCCCCTTGGGTCCACCTGGTGCCAACGATTCATGAACGACCGTCCCCCCGGGGACGGTCGTTCTTTTTAACCGCCCTGTCAGGCTTTGGCGCGGGGAGGTAGAGATCAAGAGCAGACGGCCGGGT
>JARGOW010000042.1:2579-4796 GCA_029212955.1 Planctomycetota bacterium
CGGCGCCGATCCATCCGGCGGCGCGGGCTCGTCGATCCAGAACGGCGATGGCGGCCCGGCCCTCGGAGCCCAGGTGCCGGGTCCAGTCGTTCACATACAGGTCCACGTGCTGCATGAGAACCTGGGGCGAAAACTCCTGGGCGTGCTTGGACATGGTCGGAAGGGTCGCCTCCGGGTGGGCCAGCCCATACGCCAGCGACTCACCGAGGACCCCTTGCAGCGTGTTCACGGTGGCCGGGTCCAGGGACAGCCGGGCAAAGATTCCGCCCAGGGGCAAGGGGTGGCCACTCGCGACCTCCCAGGTGGTTCCCAGGTCTTCTAGGCAGGAGAGTCCGTGGTCCGCGTAGGTGAAGCGACCCTCGTGGATGCAAACGCCCAGGTCGGCCCGCCCCTCGATGAGTGCGGGCATGATCTCGGAAAACACAACCTGTTCCGGTTGGGACCATTCGGGGTGGAATAGGCGCAGCAGTAGGGTGGCCGTGGTTTGTGCCCCGGGGCACAGCAAACGCGGATCGTTTTCCTTCCCATCCCACCCCGACCGGGCGAGCAGCATGGGGCCCACGCCGAATCCTAGAGCGCTGCCCACATTGAGTGCGCAAAGCTGTTCCCCCAGTCCAAGGGCCAGGGCGTAGCTGGCCTTGCAAGCGTCGAAGCGCCCGGCCAGCAGTCCTTCGTTGAGTTCCTGCACATCCGCGAATTCGATGCGAATGTCCAAGCCGCGCGGGTCCACCGCGCCGGAGACCAGGCCGTGGATCAGGAAAGTGTCGTTGGGGCACGTGGAGAGGCCCAGGTGGATGGGGGTGGACATTTCAGCTGGTGAATTCGGATTGGGCCAGATGCCAGGCCGCGTCAAGGGCCGGTCGCAGGGCCCAGTTGTTTTTGTCCCTGTCCCCGACCACGTTGCTTATGCCGCGGATGCAGTCGAAGGGCACATCCTTCAGGCGACAGGCAAGGGCCACGGCGAACCCTTCCATGTCCTCGGCGAGGGCGTCCTCGTAGCGCACAAGGATGGGGTCGGCCGCGGAGGGGGAGTCGCTGGCCGCACAGACGGTAACCAGCCGGCCCTTACCCGCGGTCGTGGCCAAGTCCTGTTCGATTGGATTTCCATCGTCGCAGGTCCACTGGGGAAACATGTCGGCGGGTCCCAGGTGTTGGGCACCATTGCCAGCGCCCAAGCCCCAGAGCCCGATCCCGCCAAAGCGGGCGGCGGACGCAATGGGAAGGACCTCCGGGGCATAGGTGCCAGCGATACCGAGTAGCAGGACCCGGGAGGGACGCAGGTTTTCCAAGAGGGTGGCTGTCCGGGCCGCAGCCGCGATCACCCCGAAGCCACATAGCTCCAGGGGCCAATCGCATCCCGCCGCGCGGAGGGCGCTGCGTTCGAAGCCGGTGGGAACCAGGACCAGGGGGGCGCCGGGTCCGGGAGAACTGAAGTCAAAAATGGGGGAGGGGTGCATGTCCGGGAAGAGTCTCCCCCGCGGGAGGGTTTGAGGCAAGGGTGAGCCTTTGACTCGTTTTGAGCTTGGGCCCAAGGCCTTTCTTTCCGACACCCCCCATGTCGCACCGCTATGAAGAATGCCAACCAGAACGAATTCTCTGCCCTTCCCTTGGGTGGGGCCCTTGCCCGCAACGCTTTCCTCTCCGTGGGATTGGGGTTGCTCCTGGCCATGTTGCTGCCCTCCTGTGGTGGGGGGAGCTCCTCCTCGTCTTCGGGCGGAGGAAGTGTGGGGACAGGAAATCTGATCCCGGTCGCCATCAGTGGGGCTCCCACCACCTTGACCGCGGGGGAGGCCATCGTGGTGGCCGATACCGTTCGATTCGAAGGGACTGGGGCCGCTGGCCCCTTCCGGGTGGGCGTTTATGTGTCGAGCGACTTGGCCATCGCCGCGGGGGACCCGCTGGTCGGTTTCCGCACGGTGAATCGCTTGGCCGCTGGCAGCGACTCGCCCAACGCGGTGACGTACAACCTGCCCGCATCCCTGGCCACGGGTACTTATTTCCTGGCCCTCGTGGTGGACGACATGGATGACGTGTCCGAGTCCAGTGAATCCGACAACATCCTGTGGGCGACCTCGCCCTTGGTTGTGACCAGCGCCAGCTTGCCTGACTTGGAGTGGCTTTCGGTGAGCTTCTCACCGGCCGCGGTCAATCCGGGCGACACCATCTCCCTCAACGATTCGGTGCGCAATACGGGCAGCATGGCGTCCCAGGTCTTTC
>JARGOW010000042.1:4806-12278 GCA_029212955.1 Planctomycetota bacterium
GGTTTACCTGTCCACGGACAACCTGCTCGATGCGAGCGACGTTTTGCTTAGCTTCCGCAGTTTGACAGGTTTGGATCCGGCTAGCGTGGATACCCAGGGCGGACAGGTCACGATCCCCAGCAACCTTCCCGCAGGCGTGTACCAGGTGCTTTGGATGGCCGATGACCTTGGGCAGGTGGATGAATTGGACGAAGCGAACAACCTGGAGGTCGGGCTGGGAACCCTGGCCGTGGGGTCGGGTGGCTCTGGAAGCCTTTCCGAATTGGTTCCCGAGTCGATCACCTTCGGTCCGGCGACCCAGGACGCGGGTCAGCTGATCAACATCTCCGAGAGCGTGCGCAATGCGGGTTTGAACCCGGCACCCACCTTCCAGGTGGCCGTGTATTTGTCCACGGATGCCATTCACGATTCGGGGGACCGCTTGTTGGGCTTTCGCACCCTTTCCAATCTGGACGCGGGGGAGACCTCAAGCGTGGTGAATCAGCCTTTCCAATTGCCAGGCGACTTGAGCGCCGGTGTCTACCGGGTGTTGTTGGTTGTCGATGACTCCAACCTGGCTCCCGAGACCAATGAAAACAACAATGTCTTGGTGGCATCGACCTCCCTAGGGGTGACGGTACCGCCGCTTCCGGACCTGGTCTGCGAAGCGGTCACGTTTGGCCCTGGAAGCGTCTCCACCGGTGGTGCGGTCACGGTCAACGAGAGCGTGCGCAACACGGGTACAGCAGCTTCCGGAAGCTTCCGGGTGGGCATTTATCTTTCCCCGAATCCTTCGGTTTCCACCACGGACACCTTACTCGGATCTCGGATTGTGAGCGGTTTGGGGTCGGGGCAAATCTCCGGTTCCAACGCACCTTACACGGTTCCCTCCGGCTTGCCTTCCGGTACGTACTTTGTGGGCGTGTTCGTCGACGATCTCACCCAGGTTGTCGAACTCAGCGACGGAAACAATGTGCAAATGGCTTCGGGAACCCTGAACTACAGCACATCGGGCAACCCCATGGCCAATCTCTTCATGGAGTCCATCGATGTGAACCTGGGCACCGTGGAGGTCGGAAACAACCTGAGCATCGTTACCACCGTCACGAACTCGGGCGATGAGAATGCGCCGCCGTTCCTGGTGGGTATCTATCTTTCCGATGATGCGGATGTGACCACTGCGGATTTGCCCCTGGTGATTCGCAGTGTGCATACGGGACTGGACTCGGGCTTCACCTCGGTGCAGTCGGCCCCCGTACTGGTGCCGGCGAGCATTCCCGCAGGAACCTACTTCGTGGGAGCGATCGCGGACAAGGATGGTACCGTGGTCGAGGCCAATGAAACCGACAACCTGGCCCTGTTTACCTCCCAGGTGACGGTCACGCAGCCCGCTCCGCCAGCTCCGGATCTGGTGGCACTGACGCCAACGGGGCCCAGTGGCTCCACCCCGGTCGGAAGCTCCCAAACCGTTGAGATCCGCGTTCAGAACAGTGGCGAATTGGACTCCGGTGCTTTCCGTGCAGGTATCTACCTCTCGACGGATGACACCATCGATGGGGCCGACGTGTTCCTCGGTTCGATCAACTTCGCGGGCCTTGTCGCGGGGGCTTCCACCCAGGCCTCCATCAGTGTTCCGATCCCGAGCGGAACGGCTCCGGGAACCTATCGCATAGGAACCTGGGTCGACGACTTGGGCGCCGTGAATGAAAGCGGACGGGATAGCAACAACACCGCCCTGGTGGCGGGGGACATTCAGGTCCCCTGAGCGCTCGCAACATCGACTTGTCAGGCCAACCCCTTCCAACCCTAAAATCATGAACATCAAACACCCCCGAATCTTGGCCCTTGTGGGCGTCGCCCTCGCAATTCTTCCGGTAACCGGGGCCTTCGCCGCTCCGGCGACGGGGCTCCAGGGACCCTTGCCCAACGCCAATCTGGGTGCACGCCATCCGGCGACCCTGTGCGGTCGGGGCCTTCACGTTCAAACACAGTACGTGGATTTGCATGCGCCGCTGACCGATTCGGAAGCTAGCCGGGTGGCGGGATACCGCGGCGAAAATGGGCAAAAGCTGCCCGCGACTTTCCCCGCGCAATAGGCCCCGGGGGGAGGTTTCGCGTACCATGCGCCCATGACAAGATCGGTCTTGAGGGCGCGGGATCCCGAAGTGCTGCAAGCGCTGCGGGGTCGTTTTGGTTGGGAGGATTACAAGGGGCACCAAGAGTCCGCGATCGACGGGGTCCTTGCCGGACGGGATGGACTATTGACCCTTCCCACGGGTAGTGGCAAATCCCTCGTGTACCAATTGCCTGCGGTGGTGCTGCCGGGTTTGACCCTGGTGGTGAGCCCGCTGATTGCACTCATGCAGGATCAGGTGCAGGCATTGAAGGCCAAGGGCATTCGCGCGGAGTTCGTGAATTCGACCCTGTCCAGGGGGGCACGCTTGCAACGTTTGGATGCGGCGTGCGCCGGGGAGTTGGATCTTTTGTATGTGACCCCCGAGCGTTTTCGCAGTGCTGATTTTCAGGAGCGTGAGGAGCGCATGGAAATCTCGCTCCTGGCCATCGATGAGGCCCACTGCGTGAGTCAATGGGGCCACGATTTTCGACCCGACTACTCGCGGTTGGCGAGCGTGCGTGGGCGTTTGGGTCATCCCCCCACGGTGGCATTGACCGCCACGGCCACCCCCAAGGTGGCGGATGATATCATCGCTTCACTCGCATTGAAGGACCCGTGGATCCAGCGTGCAGGAATCGAAAGAGACAATTTGTTTCTGGCCAGCCATCCCGTGTTCACCAGCGATGAAAAGCTGGAGCACCTGGTCAAGCGCATCCAGTCCCTGTCCGGGCCGGGTATCGTGTATTCCGCTCTGATCAAGGATCTGGAAGCCTTGCACGTGGAGTTGCAAAGGCGCGGGATTCAGAGCTTGGTCTACCACGGCAGGCTCTCAGTGGAGGAGCGACGGGACATGCAGCAACGCTTCATGGAGTCCGACGATGCCCTGGTTCTGGCCACCAATGCTTTCGGAATGGGCATCGACAAGGCGGATATTCGTTTTGTGCTGCACGCCCAGATTCCCCGAACGTTGGAGGCTTGGACCCAGGAGGTTGGGCGGGCCGGTCGGGATGGCAAACCCTCCTTCTGTGAAGTGGTGTACTTGCAGGAAGACCTGGCCATCCAGCAGAACTTCATCAACTGGGCCAACCCTTCCTTGGAATATGTGGTGGGGGTGTATGAGGTCATGCGTGGATGGGGGGAGCGCTTGCAGGCGCGGGATCTGGATGATTTGCGCTCGGAATTGTTGGTCAAGGAGCGCCGTGACGGCCGCATCGGGATCGTCCTGCGGTGGCTTGAGGTCTTAGGGGTGACGCGCGGTTCCTTCGAGGAACACAATCTAAGGCTGGAGCGCGAATTGGATGTGGAGGAGTTGCCGGGGTTCCTGGGGAGCGGGGAGAAGCATCAGGCCGATCTGCAGGGCCTCTTGACCATGGTTCGCTTTGCCGGGGAATCGGAGGAGTGTCGGCGCCGTTCCTTGGCCCGGCATTTTGAATTGGATGAATCGGGGGTGCCTTGCGCTGGCTGTGATGTGTGCGCGGACTCGGGATCCTACTTGGAAAACCACCATGGGCCCCGGACTCCGGGGTCCGATACCGGTCGACCCAAAGTCGTCACCCAAGACGAGGTGGGGTTTCAGCGGGGCGATTGGGTGGAAGTGGGTCGGCACCTGGGCCAAGTGGTGCGAGTGGAAGGTCGCGGCTCACGCCAGATCCTTTGGGTGGAAGGGGCTAGCGACCTAAAACGGCGCCGTGTGGATCCCCGGCGGCAGCGGGTTAAGAAACTGGAAGGGTGATGCTCGGCTTCAGGGTTTTAGGGCCCTTGGGCTTCCGTTGGCAGGTGACGGGCTGTGCTCGGATCGCAGATCGAGGGAGTGCAAGGTATAGGGCAGTCCAGAAGCTTCATCGAAGGTAGCCGCAGCCTCCAATCCTGCGATCGCGATGTCCTCGGGCCTGTCCAAGTACTCAAAAACGGCGTGCATGGCTCCCATGGCGTATTCCGCGCCGCTGCCGAAGGCGTAGAATCGCGTGTACTCCTGCACCGAGCGCATGGGGTACACCCCAAAAATGCCGAACGGGGAGCAAACCAGCATCTCGGTTTGCATGGACTCAAAGGGGTCGCTGGCGTCTTCCCGGGGATTCAGGGTGTACTCATCGCGCATGGCCCGGTGCAGCTCGCGCACGGTTTCAAAGATGTGCAATGGGGAGCTGAAGTCCCTGGGAGCTTCCGGGTCTTGGAAATAGCTAGTCAGGACCAACTGCATGGACGCAGGCCCCGTAGGTGCCAAAAAGGCCCCACCGACCCGCAGGATCTTGCTGCTGTTTTCAATGTAAGCCGAGGTCTCCCTGGAGCCCCCATAGGAGGCGAGGGTGTCGGCGCAGATCACGGCCCGGCCGGCTTTTTTAGTGACGATTACGGTGGTCATGGGCGTTTTGGGGCCTGGTGGGTGGATAGGGGCCCTAATCCTGGCTCTCCCAGCAGGCAACTCAACCGCGATGGATGCTGGAACCTGGCCGGGGAGGGGCTGGAACCGTCCTAGAGCCCCTATGTCTCAAATTGGAGGGGGGTCGATTCTGCCTAGCCATGGGGAAGACCCTGTTGGGCTCCGTAGGTGGCACGGATTCCTCGATATAGATTCCTGGGGGTCTGTTCACGCCTGCGCCACAATCCTGCCGGTATACTGTTGGGGCTGGGAAGCGAGGTTCCCGGTATTTGAGGCCCCTGCCAGGGCCCGGCCGGATTCGGCAAAACGCAAAAGATCATGAGAATGAAGGTATTGGGGAAAGACTGGATTCGAGGATGGCGCACCTGCCTTTTGGTGGGTGTGGTCGCGTTGTTTGCGTCGGATGCAACGGCGCAGGTCAGCGTTCAAGGCCGTGCCAGTCAACAGGTATCGCCCGGCCAAACAAAGGTCGATGATTCCCATGCGTCCGAGGGCTCCTTGCGCCCCCTGGCCATCTATTCTCCTCTCGGACACCTGGGTGGGGTGTATGTCCCTTTTTGGAAGAAGCACCTGCCCGACGATGCCGGTACTTTTTCCTTTGTGGTCGACTTGAAGAAACCGATCGCCGCCGGTGGAGCCATTGTTTGGTACACACTCGGGGGCTCCGCCCAAGAAGGGTTGCACTATTCGGTCCCAGGCTCGAACCCGCTGATCCTGTCGCCGGGAACCACGTCGTTCACGATCCCGATCCAAATCCTCAACCCCGGTCGGTTCTACAAAGAAGTCTCCATCGAGTTTGAGCTGACCCAAGCCCTCGGCATGGGCATTCACGAGGAGCAACGGTTTGGCCAATTGTGGATTCGGTCGAGCACGCCGCCTCCCACGATCAGCGTTCCCGACGGTCCTTTCTTCGTCACTCCCAGCGGGGAAACGCGGATTCCTGTCCAGTTGTCCGCTCCTAGTCTGGAGCCGGTGCACCTTCACTACACCGTCGATTCGGCTAGCACCCTGACCGAGTATGCATTTGCGCCTTCGGGCACGGCCATCATTCCCGCTGGCCAAACTTCGGTGGAACTGCGCCTGTTGGCAGGACCCAGTGCCATCGCCGGCCAGGAATTGACCTTGAATCTGCGGCACGAACGCAGTGGGGTGAACTTCGTGGTTCCTGCTTTGGAGCAAGAGTTGACCTTCAATCCCGATTTGTACCCGCAAGAGATTCACCTGGATGAAAACCTGTGGAGTTTTTCGGTGGGTGGAGTTCAGGAGTTCGAGAGTCACGAACTTTACAACCCGGCAGCCTTCGGCCCTAGCCACCCCGGCATCCCCACGGACAATATCACGGGTGGTTCCTTTTGGTCCCCGGGGCAAGAAAACCAACAGTTGATCGACCTTTTGGATCAGGCGGATCCCTCTCCACTTATGGATCCGTTTAGCCATGTGCCGCTCAAGATCTATGCGGTGGCGGATGCTGCCAGCGGCGTGGTTCCATACCTGCGAAAGAGCTTCAATGGTGCTTTCTGCGGGGCCAATACCCAGTTGTACAAGTTGCCCGAATACACCCGGGTGTCGTACTACATCGCCATGCCGGAGGGCTTGGACGCCGGGCGCGGTGTGCCGTTTTTCCGGATTGGAATGCGGGTTCGGACACAGAATATGAACCACGGAGTGTCGTTCCGAATCGGGTCCAATGGGCTGGATGCCGACGGTGGCCTGGTGATTACGGTCCCGACTTCCCTGGGGCCGATCGGTCTCTGGGATCGCTATTCAGTGGACAGCCGAACCGACAAATTCGGAATCGTCGAAGACGAATTTGGCGTGCGGGTATGGTTTGCACACAAGCTGGACCCCACCGTGCCATTTATCGACGAGCACGGGTTGCCCCACCGGGAAACCCCCGGCTTCGATAGTGGAAACCCGATTGAGTATCCCGCGTGGTTGTCGTCTGGGGATGGCAGCCTTCCTCTCGCCGGAATCGCATCCAACAACATGGATGATGCGATTGGCCGAGGCAATTTGATCTACGGCCTCATGTGGGAGGTCAGCGATGACGCCAGCCTCTTCAGCGGAAACCTTCGCCCGTACTTCCCTAAGCCCGGCGCATGGTGGGAACCCCAAGGGAACGCGGTGATCACCGATAGCACCTCCCTAAACTTCGTCGTTCAGTAGGGAGACAGCAAGTCAAACAAGGGGCCCGGCCTTGGCTTCGCCAGGACCGGGCCCCTTGGTTTTTGGGTGCAGCGCGGAGGTTGGCTTCAGTTGGCCTGGGCGGCCTCTTGGAAGGCGCGTCGCGTATAGACCTTGACCATTTCGCGGCGCCAGTCCGCGTCCCCGGGAATGTTTTCCATGGGGCGGCATTGGCGGCGTGCATTGGTGGCCACCTGCTCCAGGGCCCCATCGAATTCGGGAGTGCCGGGGCGCAAGCCCCTGAGTGCATCGGCCACGCCCTTGACCCGGTTCGGCCGGGCTACTAGCGCGATCACAACTTGATCGGCATCTTCCACCAAACCGTCCGCGTCCAGGTCCAAGCGTACGGCAATGCCTAGCAAGGGGAAGTCGATAGAGCCCCGGTCCCGCAGTTTGGCGTAGGCCCCGCGGTGCCCCTTGGCGGTTTTCGGAATGCGGATGCGGGTCAAGATCTCCGTGGCGTCGCTTTTCTTGTTGGCCGCGCCATCGGAGTGCCAGAGTTCCTCGATGGGCAGGGTGCGCTCGGATCCAAGGGTCTCGAAGCAGAGTTGGGCCGACAGGGTGGTGAGCGCGGCCACGGTATCGTTGCTGGCAGCGGCCACGCAGCGCTTTCCGTTTTGTACCACGTGGCAGAGGGTCCCGTCCTTTTTGAGGCAATAGCCCAGGGATTGCCGCCAAAAGTGGGTCTGGTTGTACCACTGGCAGCGCGTGTCGAGCATCACGTTGCCTCCCAGGGTGCCCATGGAGCGCAGTTGGGGTCCCGCGACACATCCTGCGGCCGCAGCCAGGGCGGGGGCCATGGAGCGAACCAGG
>JARGOW010000042.1:12309-13191 GCA_029212955.1 Planctomycetota bacterium
CTCAGCCACCTGTGCCAGGGGGGTCATGGCCCCGATGGTCAGGAAGCCTTCCCCATCCACGGAGATGCCACTGAGCTCTTTGATGCCAGCCAGGGAAATCAGGACCTTCGGCTCGAAGAGTCCGTGCTTCATGTTGGGCAGCAGGTCCGTGCCGCCGGCGATGACCATGGCCTGGTCACCCAGTTCGGATAACTCGGAGAGCGAACCGTATAGGGATTGGGGCTCCAGTAATTTGAATTCAGGAAGTCGAAGCCTCAGGAGGCGGGGGTGGGGGAGGAGGAGGCGGCTTCCGCAGCTTCTTTTTCAGCGAGGGCTTTGAGGACCTTGGCCGGAGTGAATGGCAATTCGCGCAGGCGGATACCGACCGCGTCGAAAATGGCGTTGGCCAGGGCGGGGATCGCACTGTGCAAGGGGCCTTCGCCGGCTTCCTTGGCGCCATAGGGCCCCTCCGGATCGATGCTCTCCACGATGAAGGCCTCGATCTCGGGAGTGTCGATCATAGTGGGCATGCGATAGTCCAGCAGGCTCGGGCCCGCGTGCAGACCGAAGCGGTTGACCTTGTGATCCTCGAGCAGGGCTTCGGCGATCCCCATGTAAACGGAGCCTTCGATTTGACCGGCCACCAGCATGGGGTTCAGTGCGCGGCCACAGTCGTGGGCGCACCACACCTTGGGTACCCGAATGCGACCGGTTTCGGTATCCACGTCCACTTCGACGATGTGGGAGGTGAAGGAGTACGCGGGGGAGGCGCCGATGGAACCACCCCGATAGTCACCGCCCAGCTTGGGGGTGTTGTAAGAGCCCGTGGAACCCAGGGTGTCGAAGTGTACCTCGGCAATTTGAAAGGCTTCGCGGCTGGGGATGTGGCGCTCGGGATCCTCC
>JARGOW010000043.1 GCA_029212955.1 Planctomycetota bacterium
AGGTGGCTAGCTGGCGTGTGACCCCACAAATGATTTCGTCTTCCTTGGCTCCGGGACCCTGGCGAGCAGCTCGGGCGTCCATGGCCTTGGAGAAAGCGGAATCGGTATTCTTCTCGCCCTTGATCTTCTTTTTCTTCTTCGATCCCCGGCCTCGAACCTCGGAAATCTTGTGCACAAGGAGCTTTTCCTTGCGCAGCTTGTTCCGTGCATCACGCTCGGTGTCGGCATCGACGATTCCGCCCTTGGTTTCGCCTCCAGGGGCGTAGGCTTTGTACTCGTAAATCGGCATGGATGGGGCCTATTCGAAGTCGAGTTGGGTCACGCGAAGGACTTCGTCCGCGGTGGTGGCACCGCTCAAAATTTTCTGGCGACCATCCTCCCGCAGGGTGACCATGCCTCGCTGAACAGCGGAGCGCTTCATGATGGTGGCACTGGCGCCTTCCATGATTTGGGTGCGGAGCGTTTCGTCCACGGGCATGATTTCGTAGATGGCGGTTCGGCCCGAGTATCCGGAGTGGAAGCATTCTTCGCACCCTTCGCCCACGGAGACCACTCCCTTCATCAGGTTCAGCTCGATGCCCACCTTTTCCAGCTTGGCACGCCACTCGTCCGTGATGGGGACCGTGGTCGTACAGTGCTTGCAGTTCGTTCGGACTAGGCGCTGGGCGATGATCAAAATGATGGAGCTGGATACCAGGTAGGGCTCGACCCCTTGGTCCACCATACGGGTAATCGTACTGGCGGCATCGTTGGTGTGTACGGTGGAGAACACGAGGTGACCGGTCAGGGCCGCTCGGATGGCGACCTCGGCGGTTTCCAAGTCTCGAATCTCACCGACCATCATCACGTCCGGGTCCTGTCGCAGGAAAGAGCGCAATCCCTTGGCGAAGGTCAGTCCTTTCTTCTGGTTGACCTGGACCTGGCTCACGCCGGCCAGGGCATATTCCACGGGGTCTTCGATGGTGAGCACGTTCTTTTGGCTCGTATCAATTTGCGCCATGGAGGCGTAGAGCGTGGTGGTTTTTCCGGAACCCGTGGGCCCGGTGACCAGGATGATTCCGTGGTTGTAATCCAGGAAACTGGCCATGGTGTCCTGGTTTTCCTGGGTCAGGCCAATCTCGTCCAGGGTGTACAGCTTGGAGGTCTTATCCAGGAGTCGCATCACGATGCGCTCTCCGTCCGAGGTGGGGACGGAGCTGATACGCACGTCGACCTCGCCGTCGCCCAGGCGGATGGTTGCACGACCATCCTGGGGCAGTCGACGCTCGGCGATGTCCATTTTGCCCATCACCTTCACACGGCTGATGATGGCGTCCTGGACACGACGCGGGATGGAATCCATGTCGTACAGGATGCCGTCGATGCGGAAGCGCACCTGCATTCGGTCCGCGTAGGGCTGGAAGTGAACGTCCGAAGCGCGCATCTTCAGGGCCTGGAACAACACCGTGTTGACCAGCTTGATGATGGGGGCCTTGTTAGAAACGTTTAGAACGTCCTCCGCCTCATCGATCTCGGCGGCCATGCTGCCGATGTCACCATCCTCGGCCACAGCGTCCAGAGCTTCGTCGATGCCGTCCGCTTTGTGGCGGTAAGCGCGCCCAATCAGGCCGGTGATCTCCAGCCGGGGAGCCAGCACCGCGTCGATTTCGCAGCCCAGGAGAGCCGACAGATCATCCATGGGGTGGGGATCTAGCGGCGCGCAGGTGGCCACCTTGACGATGCGGTCGTCGGTCACCTCTATGGGAATCAGGTTGTAGTTGCGCGCGAATTGAATCGGCACCTGATCCACGAATTGGGTGGGGACTTTGAGGCCCTCCAAGCTTTCCTTGAACTCATAGCCCAGGTGCTTGGCGTAGACCTGGAGCAGGGTCGGCTCATCCAGATAGCCGCGCTGCAAAAGAATGCGATCGATGGATTCACCGGAGGTGGATGCCAATCCTCGGCATTCCTCCAGCTGGTTGCGGGCTACACCCGCATCGATCAATAGGTCTCCGATACTCACCATGATTGTGAACTCTTTTTGCTTACTTGGGCTTTGCTAGAAAAGACGGCCGTGGAATCACTGGCCGGCCGCGCCAACGGCCTCTTCGATTTCGTCCGGCGTCTTGCCGATGCTGGCAGAGTCCACTTCACCGCGCTTGGGGCTTTGGTAGAGAGGGATATCAAAGCCGTCCAGGTCAATCAGGCCCCTGTTCTTGCCGAACTTGGGATCGATGATCTGCATGCGGTCGATGCCGATCGTGTTGGCGGCTTCGAGTTTCATGTCGTAGGAGATGGCCGCCAGGTCCGCAAACTCGGAGTCATCCATGATGTGCGGGGTGACGAAGAAGTACAGGGTGGTCCTGGTGCCGGAGGTGGAGTCCCTGCGGAACAGTCGGCCGAGCACGGGCAGGTCACCGAAGAAGGGAACCTTGCGGGTGGTTTCGGAACGGTTGTCCACGATGATGCCACCGATGACCATGGTGTAACCGTCGGGGACGGTGACCTCGGTCTGCAGGATACGGGTGCTGCGGGGCGGGGGAATGGCGCCCTGCACGCTTCCGATGAAGTTGGAGATTTCAAGCTCGACCTTCAATCGGAGGTAATCCGATCCACTGATGGAGGGGGAAATCACCATGGTGATGCCCGCTTCCTCGTACTGGTTGAAGTTTTCCTGGGTTTGGCCAGAGGTGCCACCCGTCGCGGTGATGGTCGTGGTGGGCTGCTCTTCCTTGGTCTCCACGCGGGCTTCCACGTTGTTGTTCACAAGGACACTAGGGACGTTGAGAACGTTGGAGTTCCGCTTTTCCTCCATGGCCGCGATGAACATGGGGAGGCTGAAATCATCCCCGTCCAATAGGCCTGCGGAGATACCGGAGCCGATGCTGGGAACGCGAACGTCGGGAATGCCATCGCCATCGGTGTCCGAAAGGCTGGACAGGCCGAAACTCGTCAAACCGAAACCACCGGAAGCACCCACGCCGGGAATATCCGCCAGGGACAGCTCCACGCCCAGGTCATATAGGTCCTGACCCGTGAGTTCGATCAAGGCGGTTTCGATCAGCACCTGGGGTTGACGCTTGTCGAGACGGCGAATCAGTTCCAAGACCTCGCTGTAGCGGGTACGGGAAGCGGCGATCAGTAGGGAGTTGGACTTGTCATCGGGAACGACGACAAACTCGGTGCTGTTGCTGCCCCGGGCGGTCCGAGCGTTGTTTCCGGATTGTGCGGCGCCCGAGTTGGCTTCCAGTCGCGTGGCATCGTTCAGGAACGAAGTCAGGGTGTCGGCCAATTCACCGGCCTCCACGTTTTCCACACTGTAGATGTGATAGGCGCGCTCGGAGTCGACCACGTCCACATCCAATTGCGCAACCAGGTCCTTGATGCGCGGCATATCCTCGGGCAAGGCCAGAACGAGAAGCGAACTCTGACGGGAGTCCACCAGGATCTTGACGTTGCTCTGTCCACTGCGCAGGGCCGTGCTCACACCCTGGGGAGCTTGAGCGCCCCGGTTCGTGGCCTGCGTACTGAATTCAAGCAACTCCTCGACCAGGCTGGCGACCTCATCGGCGGCCGCATATTCCAATCGAAGGAGTTCGAAGACCGGCTCTACCACCTCTACGGCGGAGGCCTCGTCGATGATGGTGAGCATTCGGGCCAGGGCGGCGACCTGGGTGCCGAAGCCCGTCAGCACGAAGGAGTTCGAGCTGCCCGCAGGAATCATCTGCTGGGTGTTGGGGTCCGCGATGAGCTGCCGCATGGTGTTCGAGAGGGAACGAACGTCCGTGTTGGGCAGGTTGATTACGGTGGTGATCAGGGTCGCGGGTTGGTCGGCATAGTCCACCAACCGGTCCGGGTCCACATAGGCCGCGTTGGCGCGAATTTTAGGCGCGCTCGATTGGCCGCCACCGGTGAGCGAGTCGATTTGAATGACCGAGATGCCAGCCGGGCCAATCTCGGTACAAACGAAATCGTTCATGACCATGAGGATTTGAAAGAACGAGTAGAACTGTTCCTTCGGAATGCGCTTGGTGCCCATCAAACGCACGAAAGTGGAGGAGAGTCGACTGGCGGCGTCCTCTTTAACGTGGAAGGTCAAGCCCGTGACCTGCTGGCAGGCCTGAACGAACTGTCCCAGGGACATGCCCTGGCCCCCGTCTACCCCTTGGGGGAAATTGAGGATAAAACCGTCTCCATCGTCTTGGATGGCGGGAACTTCGGTGGGGGTGTCCTGGTAAACAGGAGCGGCCAGAAGCATGGGAAGCGCAAGCGCGATGGCGTTAAGCATCTCGGATGAAGTAGGCGGTTTGGTTAGGGCACGTGGCCCGCAGGGCTGGCTATGTTCTTGGCAGACCGGAGTTTAGGGTCGGTACTGTCCAACCTTGGGGCACTCTAGAGGCCTGACCAGGGCGGGTCAAACGTTTGTAGGGGGCCCAAGGTAAGTCCTGGGACGTTCCGACCGCCAGGTACTTCCCTTCCCATTCCGGAAACTGCGAGGGACTTGGCTGTATCCAGGGACTGTCGCGGTCGATAGATGCCTCCACAGAGAGACTGTATCCCCACGCCTGCCCCGGCATTCTCTGCTCCTCCAGACCCCGCAATGGGGTCTCACCGGCCCCTGGACCAGTGTTGGGTTTCCAACATTGGTGACTCACAAGGTTCGGTCGCTATCGGAGCGCTAGAATCCTAGGGTGTTGATCCCCAGCTACCCCCTCCAAACATGTCTTCACAACGCTCACGAGTGATTCGCTACCTGCAGGATTTTTCGATCCCGCTCATCGCAGGTGTGGTTGCAGCCCTATTCATGGCCAATGTGGCACCCGAGACCTACCACTATTGGTTTGGATCGGGCCATGGGGCTGAGGACGGGATCTGGGAGCTACCGGGTCACTTTACAGCATTTGGTCACCACCTGACGCTGAGTTTCCTGATCAACGACATTTTCATGGTGTTTTTCTTCGCGATAGCGGCCAAGGAAATCACCGAAGCAGGTTTGCCAGGAGGAAGCCTCAACCCCCTCAGGAAGGCGATCAACCCCCTGTTTGCCACCGTGGGAGGGGTCGTGGGCCCGGTTGCCGTATTCTTTATCTGTATCCAGCTCGCTGCTGGTATGGGCATTTACGACAAGACCTCCGAGCTATGGCCGGCCGTATCCAGGGGCTGGGGTATCCCCACAGCTACGGACATCGCCCTCGCATGGCTCGTGGCCAGGGCGGTCTTTGGCGGATCCCATCCCGCCGTGAACTTCCTGCTGCTTTTGGCCGTGGCTGACGACGCCCTCGGCCTTGGAATCATCGCAATCTTCTACGGCGACCCCGCCCACCCCGCAGAGCCCGGCTGGCTGGCCCTGGTTGGTATGGGTGTGGCATTTGCCTACTTGATGCGTGCCAGAAACGTAAAAAGTTGGGTTCCCTACATCTTTGTCGCGGGCCCCTTCGCCTGGTGCGGGCTCATGCTGGCCCACATGCACCCGGCCCTGGCCCTGGTGCCCATCGTTCCCTTCATGCCGGGTCCTAAGCGGGATACGGGCTTGTTCGCGGGAGAAGATGAGGTCGACATCATGGGCGAGGAAACCGCTCGGGACCTACATATCGGTCACTCGACCTTGGACCGCTTCGAGCATTCGATCAGCCTGCCCGTGGACTTTGGTCTGTTCTTCTTCGCCATCGCCAATGCCGGAGTGCGCTTCGAGGCCGTGGGACCCATGACCTGGATCATCCTGGCTTCCCTGGTCATTGGAAAAACCGGTGGCGTGGTTGGCATGAGCGTGCTCGGCAAGCTCATGGGATTCAGCCTGCCCAGGGGAATGGGATATCGGGACCTGGTCATGGCTGGCTTCATCGCTGGTCTGGGCCTCACCGTTGCCCTTTTCGTGGCCACGGCAGCTTTCCCAGCCAGCATGGGAACGCTACAGGGCGAAGCTAAAATGGGAGCCCTCATGTCCGCTGGAGTGGGCCTGGTCGCCGTACTCGTTGGCCGCATATTTGGCATGCACAAGGACCGGTCAGTCCCAGAAGCCGAAAGCGACGAAACCCGCCAAGCTGCCTAGCAAGCACGCTTTTTCCAACAAGTGCCCCGTCCGGTCGATTCGAGCCCGGACGGGGCACTTTCCTTTAACTTGACCTTCAAATAGGGCCGGGGACGACCTGCTATTCGCTACACTTTCCCCATGAATCTCGGCGAACTGTTTGAGGTAAAAAACCTGATCGTGGGCTTTGAGCCCCACGACAAGTGGCATGCCATCGAGGCCTTGATCCAGCACCTTGTGGACTCCGGGAGCCTTCCCGAATCCCAGGCCGATGATGCCCTGGACGCGGTACAGCGGCGGGAGCGTTCCATGTCCACTGGCATGGAAAAAGGGGTGGCCATTCCCCATGCGGCGCTTCCGGATCTGGATCAGGTCGTCGCCATCCTCGGCTTGGTCAGCGGGGGCGATGGGGTTCCGTTTGAAAGCATGGACGGCGCTCCTGCACAACTGATCGTGGTGCTTCTGATCCCGAAAGCCAAAAAGCTCCTGCATATCAAGACCCTGGCAGACGTGGCCAAGATCCTTGGCAACGAGCAGATCCGCCAGGAATTGCTGGGGGCGCCGGACGCCACAGTGGTCCATGAGCTACTGGCGTCGTCGTCCGAATAGCCTGGGGAGGACCCCGTTCTAAAATGAGACGGTCCGGGTGGGGATACACGGCATTAGGCGCACCCCCTGGAAATCGAAATTTGGGGGGCGCACGTGTGCATGGCGCCCTAAGCTGGGGCAGCAAAACCTTGCCCACGCAACCTGCCTTGCTGTTTTCTCCCGAGCAATTTTCCGGTTCCATGCCCACGCCCCTCGGGCAAGTGCATGCTTTGGCCGAACGTGCCCTGACCGCGGGCTTGGCCTCCGGCCAAGGCCTGGGAGTGCTATGCATCCATTTGGATGGTTTCGAGGAACTCTGTCAAAAACGGGGAGAAGGTCCGACCGTCTCGGTATTTATGGGTCTGTTGCAGGCCCTCCCTTTCGAAACGGGAAAAGTCCTCTGCGGCCATCGCGAGGGCGCGAAGGCGATCTTCTATGTCCAGGGTTTGGACGGGGCGGGTATGCGATCCCTGGGGCAGGCCTGTTGCGATGCCCCACACTCTAAGCTGCCTGGTCGCACGGGCCGGATTCAGCTCAGCGTGGGAGCCGCCCATTCTTCAGGCCAGCAAAACGGGGCGGTGGCCCTCGAGAACATTCGGCTGGCCGCCGTGCGCGGGGCTCGTCTGGTTCTTCGAACGGGCGGGGGAAGGTTTGCATTCATAGAGCGCTTTGGACCCGCCATGGTTCGTACGCCTAAGCCCTTGGCCCCTACCGAAACTCCATCCGCTGCGGCTCAAGTGATTGCAAAGGCGGCGTCCGCCGCAAGCGTCGAGCCTGAGCCCATTGTGGTTTTGCAACCCCAACCGATGGCCGAGGCGCTCCCATCGGAGCAGCGCCCCGAACGACCGCAGGACTCCGACCTGTATGAACAACGCCTTCGCACGAGCGAATTGGCGTGGCAACGCCGGGTGGATCGCTTAGAGCGGCGACTCGAAAAAATGGGACGCCTGCTGGAAGGTGCGGAGGGTCAAAATGCCGGGGCGCCAGCGTGGTCGGAAACGGGAGTGGCCTCCCGCTTCCAAAGCGTTCAGGGATTGGACCAGGGCGACGATCAATTCGAGGCGAAGGCGGGGTTGATGTCCGCGCTTTTCTTGGCCAACAAGAAGATGCACGACAGCATCAATGGCCGATCGGCAGGCTGATCCGGGAATTCAAACTAGAGCCACTGGGAAAGCCGCTCGTCGATGGCTTTGGCAATGGCATCCCGGGTTTCACGGTACAGGGACACGCTACCCCCAATCGGGTCGGGAATACTTCGGTTGGATGGACTCAGCATTCGCACGTGGTCTCCAATGGAATCGGGTACGGTTTGCTGCAAAGCGTACACATGGCCATCGGTCAAGCCATAGATCTCATCCACCCCATGGGCGATTCCCGTGGCACTGGGTGTGGACGTGTGGTCCTGGATGTCGATATCCCATTCAGCCAGGACCTCCACAGACTCGGGGGATACGGGGGCATTGGCACTCGCATAGACGCCTGCGCTCGAAGACCGAAACCCAAAGGCGGAGATTCCCCCGGGGTCGGTCCCCAGGGCTGCTGCGATTCGACTGCGAGCGATGCCTTCCGCCATGGGGGAGCGACAGGTATTGCCTGTGCATACAAACAGCAGGCGCAGCCCCGCCGCAGACTGCAGATCTTCCAGCGAGATCCGGCCTCCGCGAAGGAGTTCGAACCTGCCAGGCCCCAAGGCCAGGATGGTCGAACTTCCGCCCAGTTGACAATCATCCCCGTCGGCCACCGCCGCCACTTGCGCCCCAAATGCCTCGGCCACGTCCAGGGCTCGAACCATCGGGGGCGCGCCCGTGGCGTTGGCGCTGGTCATGACGACCGGGAATGGAGCGGACGCAAGCAACTCCGCCGTGGCCGCATGTTGCGGCAGTCGAACCCCCACATGGCCGTCACGAACAATATGTTGGAGGCCATGCTTCTTCGCTTGATCGGCTTCGATTGGCAGGACCAGTGTCAAAGGACCGGGCCAAAAAGCATCGGTCAAGCGCTTGGTCAATGCGGGCCATTTCGCCAACGGCAAGGCCGTTTCCGCACGTCCCACGTGCCACGTGAATGTTTGGGATTCCTGCCGCCCCTTGAGTTTGGACAGGGCCGAAAGGGGCTCGGGGAGGTCCGCCCGGACTGCGAGTCCATAGCAGGTCTCCGTGGGCAAGGCGACGACCTCGCCGCGCTCCAACAAGCCCAGAAGTTCGGACTGGATTTCGGCAGAAACTGGGGTTTGCCCCGAGTAAGGCAGGATGTGTGCGCTCATTTGTCTGCAGCCTAACGCCAGAGCATGGAGTTGGACGTTTTTTTTGTTCCGAAACACTGCGCAGGGGCCGCCGGCTCGTACCCTAGGGGCATGGTGGAAACCAAATCCGATGCAGTTCCCGATCCCAAAGGGGGCCCCAATGAGTTCCTGACCCTCGTGGCCAGGGGCCTGGCCCACGAGATCAAGAATCCCCTGTCTACCATGGCGATCAACCTCACATTGCTCGAGGAAGAGATCGAAGGCGATCGGGCGGACGGCGCCCCGGAACTCAGCCCCAGGGACAAGCGATGCCTGAAGCGCATCGGAGTGTTGACCCGGGAAGTAGGGCACCTGGAGGGCATTTTGGAGGATTTCCTGCGATTTGCGCGGGGGGGGCAGGTCAACCGGGCCCCAGCCGATTTGACCCAACTGGTGCGTGATGTTCTGGACTTCTCGGAGCCCGAGCAGCAAGCCTCGGGAATTGTAGTTCACGTGGACATGCCCAGCAGTTTGCCCCTGGTCATGATCGATACCGAAGCCATTCGCAGGGTCCTGATCAATCTCCTTGTCAATGCCCGGCAGGCCATGCCAGGTGGGGGGGAATTGATCGTTCTGGTTCGCCGCGAGGGGCCCTGGGCGGAAATGGTGATTACCGATACGGGTGTGGGCATGGACGAGGAACAATTGGCGCGTTGCTTCGATCTGTATTGGTCGACCAAGCGCAGCGGTACAGGCCTGGGGCTGTCCACGGTCCAACGCACCATCGCCGAGCACGGAGGCACCGTTCAGGTGTTTTCCGAGGCGGGCCGCGGTACCAGTTTCGCAATCCGCGTCCCGCTGGTTCAGGAGCTGGCCGGGCACGGAATGGACCCCGAAAGTGATGGGGAGTGGATTTCGCCGGAGGAGCACAACGCATGAAAGTCGCACGTATTTTGATAGTGGATGATGACCTGCAGCACGCGGAGTCTTTGGCCGACGCCCTGGATGGAGAGCGCTACAGTTGCCAGGTCGCGGGCTCGGGAAAGGAGGGCGTAGAAGCTCTTGAGAAAGAGGCCTTCGCTGTGGTCTTGACCGACCTTCGAATGTCGGACCTGTCGGGACTCGAAGTGCTCAAGCAGGCCCTTGTGATTCGTCCCGACACGGCGGTGCTCTTGATCACGGGCCATGCCTCCATCGAGACTGCGGTCGATGCCATGCGTAGCGGCGCGGAAGACTACCTACCAAAGCCCGTCAAACTGCCCGAATTGCGTAGCAAGGTGGGTCGAGCGGTGGACCGCTATGAACTGCGCACCCACAACGAAGAGCTGATTCGGCAAAACCAAAACCTGCGTCGCCAGCTGGACAAGCGCTTCGGTTTCGAGGGCATTCTTGGCCACTCCCCCGAGATCCAAAGGGTTTTGGAAACCCTTGGGCAAGTGGCCAGCACTTCGGCCAATGTTCTGATCTTGGGCGAGAGCGGAACCGGAAAGGAGCTGGTCGCGCAGGCCTTGCACAACAACAGCCCCAGGGCCGACAAAAACTTCGTGGCCGTCAACTCTGCGGCGATGTCTGAAGGTCTGATCGAGTCGGAACTCTTTGGCCATGTGAAAGGGGCCTTCACCGGCGCCCTGTCGGACAAGGTCGGACGCATCGGTTTTGCCGACGGTGGCACCCTTTTCCTGGATGAAGTGGGGGATATGCCCATCGCGACGCAAGCCAAGTTGCTGCGTGTCCTGGAAACACGCGAAGTGATGCCGGTGGGTGGCAACAAAGCGACCCCGGTGGACATTCGCTTGATCGCGGCCACGCACCAGGATCTGCGCTCCATGGTGGAGCAGGGGGGCTTCCGAGAAGATCTTTTCTACCGCCTTCAAGTGGTGAGCATCCTATTGCCGCCCCTGCGCAAGCGCCACGGTGATGTGCCCCTCCTGGTGGAGCACTTCATCAAAGAATTCGCTGCCCAACACGGGCGGGACGTGACCGGGATCACCCCCGAAGCCCGCTCGCTGATGGTCCGATATCCGTGGCCTGGCAATGTGCGTGAATTGCGCAATGCGGTGGAGAACATGGTGGTGCTGGCCCGGGAAACCTACCTTACGGTGGAGGACCTTCCCGAAGGCATCCGCGGAGGGGGCAGCGCCAGTGCGAGCGGGGGCGGATTCCTGCTCGAAGGCGCTTCCCTTGCTGAGGTAGAGCAAGCCCTGATCCAGGCCAACCTGGAACTCATGGGGGGCAATCGGCAAAAGACCGCCCAGGTCCTGGGCATGGGCGAGAGAACCCTGTATCGGAAGATCAAGGAATACGGGCTCTAGGCGGGGCGGGGTGCTCCTGGCCGGGCGCCATTGTGGCAGGGCCCAAATGTAGCCCCCTGCATGGGTGCCAGGATGGCAGGCTGCGGGTCCCTCGCAATTCAAGATAGCAACCTAAGCCATTTGTAGGCAAAGGCTTGCGACACCCATCGCTGTTTGGCACGCAGGTTGTATAAGGGAATCCCATGCACGGCTCCCCCCGTGCTGTTTGGCCAGGAGGCCCTTCAAATGAGTAAAAGCAAAATCATCGGTATCGACCTTGGAACCACGAACTCTGTGGTTGCCGTAATGGAGGGTGGAGAGCCCGTCGTGATCACCAACCTGGAAGGCGCGCGCACCACGCCCTCCGTGGTCGCCTTCCAAGAGGATGGCACCCGCTTGGTCGGAGCGCCCGCCAAGCGTCAGGCCGTCACCAACCCCACGCGCACCATCGCTTCCATCAAGCGTTTCATGGGCCGTCGCCACCACGAGGTTGCCGACGAAGAAAAGAGCGTGGCCTACACCCTGGTGGGTGGCCCCGAGGACCTGGTCAAGGTCGAGATCGGAGATAAGCAATACTCCGCTCCCGAGATCAGCGCCATGACCCTGCAGAGCCTCAAGGAAGCTGCTGAAAAGTACCTGGGCGAGACCGTGGACCGCGCGGTGATCACAGTTCCCGCGTACTTCAACGACTCCCAGCGCCAGGCCACCAAAGACGCGGGCGCCATCGCAGGCCTGACCGTCGAGCGCATTATCAACGAGCCCACGGCCGCCACCCTGGTCTACGGCTTGGACAAAAAGAAGGAAGGACGCGTCGCGGTCTATGACCTGGGCGGCGGTACCTTCGACATCTCCATCCTCGAAATCGGCGACGGCGTCTTCGAAGTGCTCGCTACCAACGGCGACACCCATCTGGGCGGCGACGACTTCGACGAGATCCTGATCCAGCACGTTGCGGAGGAGTTCAAAAAGGAATCCGGCATCGACGTGCGCAACGATCCGATGGCGCTGCAACGCCTCAAGGAAGCCTGTGAAAAGGCCAAGTGCGAGCTGTCTTCCAGCAGCAGCACCGATATCAACCTGCCGTTCATCACCATGGACGCCACCGGACCCAAGCACCTGGCCATGTCCATCAGCCGGGCCAAGTTTGAGTCCCTGGTCGGGGCCCTGGTTCAGCGCTCCATCGACCCGTGCATGGCGGCCCTCAAGGACGCCGGAATCTCCGCTTCCGAGATTGGCGAAGTGCTCATGGTGGGTGGATCCACCCGCATCCCGCTGGTCCAAGAGAAGGTCAAGGAATTCTTCGGTCAAGACCCCAACCACGGAGTCAACCCCGATGAGGTGGTAGCACTCGGTGCAGCCATCCAGGGTGGCATCCTGGCCGGCGACGTCAACGACGTTGTTCTGCTGGACGTGACGCCCCTTTCCCTCGGCATCGAAACCATGGGCGGCGTGTTCACCAAGCTCATCGAGCGCAACACGACCATCCCCACCTCGAAGAGCCAGATCTTCTCGACCGCTGCCGACAACCAGGACACGGTGGAGATCAAGGTCTTCCAGGGCGAGCGCGAGTTCGCCGCGGACAACCGTTTGCTAGGCAACTTCGTCCTCAAGGAAATCCAAGCAGCCCGCCGCGGCGAACCCCAAATCGAGGTCACCTTCGATATGGACGCCAACGGTATCCTGAGCGTGAAAGCCACCGACAAAGGAACCGGCAAGGAACAGTTCATCAAGATCGAAGCCAGCTCCGGTTTGAGCGAGGAAGAAGTCGAAAAGATGAAGCGTGAGGCCGAGGCCAACGCCGAATCCGACAAGGCCCGCCGCGAGGTGGTCGACGCCAAGAACCAAGCCGAGCAGATCTGCCACGAGGTGGAGAAGCAGTTGGAGGAGAACGGCGACAAGCTCGAAGAATCCGACAAGAGCGACATCGAAACCGCTGTGGCAGAACTCAAGAGTGCTGCCGAGGGGGAGGACAAGGCCAAG